>JAJRWG010000301.1 GCA_024276895.1 Bacteroidota bacterium | reverse complement strand
GCATTTCCTGATGTGGGACCGCAAAGCAGACAGCCGTGCGGGACAACGCAGCAGCGAGATCGTCAGCAAATCGCTGGTACTTGCTTCGCTGGGAAACAATGAACGGGAGATAAAGATCTGGGAGGTCCCCGGCAAAAGCACAATTAACCAGGTAGGTCTGGATTCGGCCAGCATCCAAAAACTGATCACCACCTCTGAAAAGAAATTCAACCTGAAGCGGGGGCTTGGACAGATGCTGGAAATCAACAAATCACCTGTTATTGCTTTGCACGAACAGGCCGAAGTAAATTCAAGCGAAAGTGTGCGCATCATGTTGTACGATTCCATCCTTCAAATGGACAGCATGGAATTCGATGCCGTTTACGGACTCGGAAATGCGTATTACATGCTTGGGGATTACGATCAGGCAGTCCCTTATTTCAGTCGTTACCTCAATCATTTTGACAACGACAGCAAGGTATGGAACTTCCTTGGCAACTGCTTTTACCGTAGCGGGGACTACGACAATGCGGCCCGTGTTTACAGCCGCGCACTGGCCCTCGACAACAGCTACTACTGGCCGTACATCAACCGGGGCCTGTCATTCCTGGGGATGGACTCGGTTGACCGGGCGTTGTCGGATTATTTCAAGGCGATGGAGATAAACCCTTACATCAGCGACTTGTGGATTTACATCGGTAATGCCTACCTGCGCAAATACAACTACGATTCGGCAATTATCGCTTACCATACCGAAACGGAATTGTTCCCGGCCAATAAATGGGGATGGGACTACCTTGGGTATGCCTACAACCTGTCCAACGACACGGCCAACGCCTTGATAAGTTACAGCAAAGCAATTGAGATTGATCCGGCTTTCGTGGACGCTTTGCTGTACCGCGGAACGATCTATTTCTACCTGCAGCAGTACGAGCAATCGGCCATTGATTACCTGAACGCTTCGTTCAGCGACCCCGGATTTATCAATACCTGGTACTACCTTGGTAACCTGGCGATGATTGCCAATTACGACCGTGCCATTTCGTTTTCCGGCAGAGCGCTCGAGATTGACAGCTCGTATGGTTTCTTGTGGAACGAACGCGCACTCGCGTATTTCAGGACAGGCAACTACGCCGAAACCATTCGCAGCAGCAAAAGAGCACTGCAACTTTCGCCCGGCAACCTGACCTTCCTGTACAACCTGGCAATTGCTTACTCCCATTCGGGAAAGCAGGAAGAAGCCCTTACTGTTTTCGAACAGATTCTTGAAAAGAAAGACGCCACCGACAGCAGCTTTTATGATATTTTGGGTTTTGCAAGCCTGAAAACCGGCAACAGGCGGCAGGCGCGCGAATACCTGAAAGTTGCCGAGCGTTACTTCCCTGAGAATGCACTCCTGATGCGCAACTGGGGCTGTTATTATGCTTTAAACAACAAAACAGGGACTGCCGTCAAATACCTGAAAAAAGCTGCCGGTCTGGGATACCTGGGCGTCGAATGGCTGGTGAACGAACCAAGCCTTGAAAGCCTTAAAAATGACAGCAGTTTTCTGGGGCTGATTAACGGGATGAAACATCACAGGGATTCCATTGGCCGCAAGCTTGAAAGACTTTTTACAGCAGCAGATTTAATAACCGCCGGCAACACGGAATACTTGAACGAAAATTACGGAAAAGCTGCTGAATTTTATGAAAAGGCATCAAAGGCATCCACAATTCTGAGGCCTGATGAATCGCTGCATCTGACGGCACTCGAATCTTACGGTTATGAGCTGCTTGAGCAAAGGCAGTACAGCGATGCAGCTGCTGCTTTCGGGAAAATGCTGGCCATCAATCCCGCTTACTTCGACACCTTCACGCTAAACGCTTTGGGTAACGATTTCCTGAACAACAAACAGAACGAACTTTCCATCCCCTTCTACCTTAAAACGGTGCAGGGCGATCCGGCGGCTTACTGGGCCTGGGGAAACCTGGGCAGCGCTTACTATGGCACAGGAAAAAGCGATTCGGCAATCCGGGCTTTTCGACACTCCCTGGCCATCAGTCCCGATTACAATTACTCGCTTAACGGGCTGGGACTGCTGTATCAGGCTGCCGGCCGGTTCGACAGCGCGCTTTATTATTTCCGTAAGTCACTGCAGATTGACCCGTACTACACCTGGTCGTGGAACAACCTGGCGTACACCTATTTGCTTACCGGCGACACATCAAATGCCATCAACAAATATCAGAAAGTGCTAAGCCTCGCCTACACCAACAAAATCGCGCTGGAGAAACTCCTTGAAGTTTACTGGAAACAAAAACAGTACGATTCGGTGGTGTACTATGCCAAAATCCAGGCTACGGCCAATCCCGACAGCTCTCTTTACTGGGGCAACCTGTGCTGGTATTACCTGTTTGACAGGAACTTTAAAGAGGCACTGTATGCCGGAAACCGCGGGATAAAGCTGGATCCTTCAGCAATCTGGATTAAAGTAAACATGGGGCATGCACTACTGTTACAAGGTGAATTTGAAAAGGCCAAAGAGATTTACGTGAGAATTGCAGGCAAAAAATGGAAGGGCCGGCATTTGAAGATGATTATCCTTGAAGACTTCGATGCCTTAACTGGTGCAGGCCTTTACCATCCCGACATGGAAAAGATCAGGAAAGTTTTAAACACAACCCTTAAATCAAAACAATAAAAATGAACCTTACCGACATCAAAGAACTCATTTCCAAGGGCAGAACCGAAGCGGCCATCAAGGCAGTGCTGGAACTGACAAAAGACACCGAACTGGAAAGCGGCGCCATTTCCATCTCGCGCTCCTACAGGACTTTTAAGCGAAACGTAATTTCCGGGATTCTTGACAGCAACGAGGAGCGAAAAGAAGAAGCACTGATCACCCGAAGGCTGCTCGACCTGCTGCTTGAATTCGAATTACTGCAAATAAAAGCCATTAAATCAGGCATCGACCAACTGAAAACGGAAATCCGGAATATGGATGACCAAAACATCGATCCGGATGTAGAAACCGTTGAGAAAGAAGAAACGGTCAGTGTGCTTGAAGAGCTTTCCGAGAGTGTTTCCACCATCGAAAACCTGGATGAAGGCTCAGACGAAAAGCCGAAACTACTGGGCAGGGTGGGTGACTTCCTCACCGGCCTGACTGAACCCGGATCAAAAACGGCAAAAATAATCGCCGGCCTTAAAAACGGTGTGGAAATTGTTCAGGACATCGCCAGAACTTACAACGACGTGGCTGTCTGGGTGGGCCTCCCGCAGGTTCCGCGCATTCTTTTGTAGTACAGGAAGTTTGTTCAGCCGTTGCGGGGGGCTGCGGCGAAACTCCTTACAGGTTCGCCCGTTTTTCTATCTTTGCCGGCACATCTTAACATCACAATTATGGCTCTGGTCAACGCGTTTGAGCGTGAAGGCAATTTTTTGTTCAGACACCGGGGGGAGATTCCGGTCGTTCTCTTTCTTGCAGCCATTCCGGTTGTTTATTTTACCGACACGAGTTGGTTGTCGGCACAGGCAAGACTCATCCTCACCTGCTTTGCAGCGGGACTGAGCGCACTGGGTTTTGTTATCCGCGCCGTCGCCATCGCCACAACACCAAAAGGCACATCGGGAAGAAACACCAAAGCAGGCCAGGTTGCCGAAACCCTCAACACCACAGGCATTTATTCCATGGTCAGGCATCCGCTTTACCTGGGCAATTATTTTATGTGGATCGGCATTGTGCTGTACAGTTTTAATTTTGCGTTTGTGGTGATCGTTACCCTCGCCTTCTGGCTGTATTACGAACGCATCATGTTTGCCGAAGAACGTTTCCTTGAACGCAAGTTCGGCGACGATTACATGGACTGGGCCAACGCCACCCCTGCCTTTGTACCCTTCATCAGAAAGTACAGAAAAAACGTTGTTCCTTTTTCGCTGAGAAGTGTGTTGCGCCGCGAGTATTCCGGTGTACTGGCCACCGTCGTGGGCTTTGTTTTTATCGATGATCTGAGAGCTTATTTTGAAGCCGGCAGCTTTTCCTGGGAAACACCCTGGCACTACGTGCTTGCAGCCACGCTTTTCGTTACGCTGGTACTGCGAAGCCTGAAACATTACACTTCTTTTTTGAATGAAGAAGGCAGATCGTAACTTCACCCATGCAAAAATCCGTCGTTCATATCGCTGCTTTTTTTGCCATGCTTTTCTGGGGCATTTCTTATGTTTGGTCAAAGGTTGTTTTTGAGTTTTACACGCCCCTGACAACCATTTTTATCCGCTTGCTGATTTCTATCGTTTTACTGTTTCTGTTCCTGTACCTGACCGGAAGGTTTGAAAAGATCAGGCGCAGTGATTTCTGGTTGTTTGCACTCGGCGCTTTTTTCAACCCCTTTCTGTATTTTATTGGTGAAAGTCATGGATTGCAACGGGTGTCTGCATCCGTCAGTGCTTTTATTGTTTCCACTATTCCGGTCTTCACGCCATTTTTAGCCTATTGGTTTTTACGCGAAAAGCTGAATGTTTTCAACCTGCTGGGCCTGATCATTTCATTTGGGGGCGTACTTTTAATTATCATCAGGCCCGACCTCTCGCTTGCCGCTTCCCCCCTTGGCATCAGCCTGCTTTTCCTGGCCGTTTTTTCTGCCATCATTTATGCCATCATTTTAAAGAAACTGCTTGTTAAGTACAGGCCGGTAAGCATCATTGCCTGGCAGGAACTCATCGGCGTTTTGTTTTTCCTCCCGCTTGTCCTTTACTTCGACTGGGGAACATTCTGGGTCATAAAACCTTCTGCAAACGCACTGGTGTCTTTACTCATGCTCGGAGTCCTGGCCTCTGCCGTTTCCTATGTGCTGTACACATTCGTGCTCCAGCACATGGCCGTGAGCAAAGCCAACATTTACGTCAACCTGATCCCTGTTTTTGCCGCACTCACATCTTTTGTGGTACTGGGGGAAGTTTTTACCCCCCTAAAAATAGCAGGGATGTTTCTTGTTATTTTTGGCGTTGTGCTTTCGCAAATGAATGCACTGGTGTTTAAACAGCTAAAAAAGCAATCCCGATGAAAACAAAGATCATTATCCTCGGCGCCGGCCTGGTTGGCAGACCCATTGCCCTGGACCTGGCTGCCGACAGCAATTTTCAGGTGACCGTAGCCGATATTGACAGAAAGAAGCTGCAGCAGCTCGGCAAAAACGGACTGCGCCGCGTAAAGGTTGACCTGAGTGAGTCGTCCGAACTCAGGCCCCTGCTTGCCGACTACGACATGGTGGTCAATGCCGTGCCCGGCTTCATGGGATTTAAGAGCCTGCGAAACTGTATCGAAGCGGGTAAAGATGTGGTGGACATCGCGTTTTATCCCGAAGACGTGTTTGGCCTCTCGGAACTGGCTAAAGTAAACGGGGTACGTGTGATTGCCGACATGGGTGTGGCACCGGGCATGAGCAACCTGCTGGCAGGCGCTGCCGCTGCAAAACTTGACAAGGTGAAAAATGTCGATATTTTTGTAGGCGGACTTCCTAAGGTGCGAACACTGCCCTGGGAATACAAAGCCGTGTTCTCACCAACTGATGTGATTGAAGAATACACAAGGCCTGCCCGGCTGGTCGAGAACCATAAAATTGTGACCCGGCCGGCACTCACGGAAATCGAATTGCTGGAATTTGAAAAGGTCGGCACACTGGAAGCTTTCAACAGCGATGGCCTGCGTTCGCTGATGTTTACGATCGATGCCGAAAACATGCGTGAGAAAACCCTCCGCTACCCGGGCTATGCGGAAAAAATCAAACTGCTGGCTGCCAATGGATTCTTCAGCAGCAAAAAAGTTGAAATTGACGGCCAAAAAGTTTCGCCCCTGTCCCTGACCAGCAAACTCTTGTTTGACCAATGGAAACTGCAGGAGCATGAGCCCGACTTCACCGTAATGCGCATCATTGTCGAAGGAACTTCCAAAGGCAAATTCATGCGCCACACCTACGACCTTTACGACGAATACCACCCGTGCACCGGTATTCATTCCATGGCACGCACAACGGGTTACGCGGCTACCATGGCCGTCAGGTTGCTGGCCGAAGGCTTGTACAACGAACCTGGAATTACCGTACCGGAATTTCTTGGCAAAGACACAAGAATTGTCCGGTTCATGCTCAAAGGACTGAAAAAAAGAGGGGTTGTGTACAGAACCAAAACGGAGGAATTGTAAAGATGGCGAACAGAAAACCGGAAAAACCGCTTTCGCGGGATGAACTTTCCGAACTTGCAGAAAAGGTTTCCGGAAAGGAGCAGATCGAAGAGCTGATCTTGAAGGTCAGTCAGCAGCTTGCTGACAGCAAATCTGATTTGGAATTGCTTCGCATGCGCGCCGGATTGTACGTCAAATTGCAGGAGTACGGTAAGGCCATTAACGACTATAACCAGGTACTTTCGCATGACAGTTCCGACAAGGAGGCACGCGCTCAGGCAGAGATGCTGAAGACCATCCTCCGTTACAACAACACGGATATCTACTCGAGCACCAACACCGACATGGATCCGTGGATGGAATGAAAGGGTATTTTTCACAAACGGATGCCATCGGTGGTGGTTTTATTTCATTTTAGAACCCCTGCGCCGCCTGGAAGATCTGATACGTCTCAATCTAAAAAACCGGGCGTACTTTGAAATACTGACGGCATGCTGTTCGGTCCCCGTTGTTCCCAGCAAATAACCCAGCGGTGCCAGGTCGTCAATATTTTCGCCCAGCACGCGAAGGGCAGCAACCAGCGGTACGGCTACGAACATACCCGTTACCCCCCAGACAAATCCCCCAAGAGTAATGGCGAGGATGATCATGAATGGATTAATATTGACCTGCGATCCCACAATATTCGGGGTGAGAATGTTGTTTTCGGTAAACTGAACGATCACAAACTGGATGACAACCAGAACCGCGTAAGTGGGCGATTCCATGATAAAAACAGAAAACAGCAGCGGCACCATATAGCCGATAATTGTGCCGTAATAAGGGATAAAGTTCATGATGGAAGCAACAAAGCCCAGCAGCAGGGCATGATCCAGACCGATGATCATAAAACCCAGGCTGTTAATCACAACCAGGATGCTGACCACGATAAAAATACCGGTCATGTACCTGACGGTTAACTGGTTGATGTCGTTAATGATCCTGTCGGCAACGGCATGCTTCCCTGAAGGGACAAGCATCAGCACCACTTCCTTGAATTTGTCGCGGTAGTAAAGCAGAAAGAAAATATACACCGGCATGATAAATATGGTGAACAGGGTGTGAAAAGTCGCACCAAAAGTTGCCTGGTAGTCCTGTGCGGAATTGTTCAGTGCCTCCAGCACAAATTCATTGACTTTGGGTTTGATTTCCCCTGTTTCGATATCCAAAAAATCTTCAATGGTTTTAAAAATTGAATGGATGTTGTGTGAGGCCCGCTCTTTGAGCAGTGGAACGTCTTCAAGAAAAAAACCAAACTGCTTGTAAAAAAAGAAACCGACACCGTAAATCACCGAAAGACCGATAACGATGCTCAAGATATTAGACAAAATACGGGGCACACGTTTCTTTTCAAAAAAACTGGCCAGAGGGAACAGCAGATAAGCAAACAGTATACCCAGGGTCAAGGGAGCAAGGTAGTGTTTAAACTCCGTCAGTATGAAGTAACTGAGAAGAAAAAACAACAGCATGAAAGTGAGCTGTACGGTCAGCGGAAGTTTGATCTCTGTTTTCATCGCTCAACGAAATATTTTTTCAAAAGTATAGAAGCTGCCTTTTAATAACAACAGAAATGGTATAAAAATTTTCCATGTCGCTAACTTTTATATTTTTGGTAACAGAAAACCGAAGAAACAAACTGTGGCAGCACAAAAAGGGTCAATAAAGTACGGTGCTTTTGCGGGCGTGTTTACCCCGTCAATACTAACAATTCTGGGTGTGATCATGTACCTGCGCCTGGGCTGGGTGACAGGCGTGGCCGGCATTTGGGGTGCTGTCACCATCATTTTACTTTCGCATGTTATTTCCATTACCACTGGTTTGAGCATTTCTTCTATTGCTACCGACAAAAAAATTGAGGCCGGAGGCATCTATTATATTTTATCCCGTTCGCTGGGCCTGCCCATGGGGGGAGCCATCGGCATTACACTTTTTGTGGGTACTGCCATGAGCATTGCCTTGTACATTGTCGGTTTTTCGGAAACTTTTCTTGGTCTGCCTGCCATTCAGCAACTCCTGTCGTCTCTCCCCGAACCTTTTCAAACTATCAGGGTGGTGGGCAGCATCGTTTTATTGCTGCTGTTCGTCATTGCCCTCATCAGCACCAATTTTGCCATCAAAACACAGTTTTTCATTCTGGCGGCCATTGTTTTGTCGCTGGTTTCCATAGCAGTGGGTTTGTTGTTCAACTCCGGAACGGAACAGGCCATGAGTACCATCACCTACAAGCCTTTCCGGGAGTTTTCGTTTATTGAGGTGTTTGCCATTTTCTTCCCTGCGGTTACGGGTTTTACAGCCGGCGTGGCCATGTCGGGCGATTTAAAAAACCCCAAGAAAGACATTCCGTTGGGAACGATGTATTCCATCGGAACGGGGCTTGTCGTCTATCTGGCTCTGGCCATCGG
>JAJRWG010000300.1 GCA_024276895.1 Bacteroidota bacterium | reverse complement strand
TCGGTTTTGACCACATTCTGTATTGGCAATGACCTCAGCCTGTTCATGCAGACGAAGCTTGATACAGTTTTCTTTAACGCTCTTGCGGCCATAATTGATTTAAAAAAGGTGAACTTAGCCCAAAACAGGAGGAAAGACATGGCCGCCTTCGTAACAAATGCACATATTCTTTGGAAGTATCTGATCGGACCTTTTAGTGAGCACCTGGATGGCAAGCATTTGATCATTATACCGGATGGCCAGCTGGGGTACCTGTCCTTTGATTTACTGTTAAGCTCACCCGATGTGCCTGAGGTGCTGGACTACAAATTACTGGCTTTCCTTTTCAAATCATTTCCGCTGTCGTACTCTTATTCATCTTCATTGAGGTTTAACCGTTATTTCGCAGCTAAGGGAAAACATTTGCATGAACTGATAGCCTTCGCACCCGAATACAAATACGGTCAGCCATGGGATGCCACAGTAAGCATCTTGCCCAACTCGGCCGACGAGGTGGCAGCAGTAACCCGTGTTTTCGGGGGCAGGGCATATCTTGATGAAAAAGCCACTAAACCACGCTTTCTGACAGAGGCATCAAGTTACAAAGTAATTCACCTGGCCATGCACACCCGAATCAATGATTCCTTACCCATGTTCTCGGAACTGCTTTTTTACAACAAAGACCTGGAAGCAGAATCCGGAAAGTTGCACACTTATGAGATTTTCGGACTTGATCTGAATGCACAGCTGGTTGTTTTGAGTGCTTGTAACACCGGTTTTGGCCGGTTTCAAAAGGGTGAGGGAATCATGAGCCTGGCACGTGGTTTCAAGTATGCCGGCGTTCCTTCCATCGTGTTTACTTTATGGGAAGTGCAGGACAAATCAACTTCCGTTCTCATGGAAAGTTTTTACAGTTATCTCCGGCAGGGCTACCGAAAAGACGATGCCATGAAAAAGGCCAAACTCGATTTTCTTTCCGGTGCCAACCGTCTGAAGGCACACCCTTACTACTGGTCTTCCTTCCTCATAACCGGTGATGCCACACGCATTACGGAAGGGCAGGATCAGCTAATGCCCCAGCATACGCTACTTTATGTTGTCATCTTTGTTTTTGCCCTGTTGCTTGGCGCAGTCCGGTTTTGGCAAAAAAAAGTGCGTAAAACAACCCCTCATTCTGAATAAGGCTGTCTTACGCGTACTCTTTTTCTCGCCCTTTTTAAAAGGAAGGGCAAAACCCTGCTTGCTTATTTGTGTTGCTTTTCACCTAATTAGTGGTTTATTTAACCAATAATTGGGCCTCTTGTTGTGTACTTACGTTGTGTGTACTTGCGTACGGGTTGTTGTTGTGTGAAACGTTAATGAACGATGTTGTACTTTACTTTAATACTTAATATATTACGTTGTTGTTGTGCATTCTGATTATTCTTCCTTCATCTGCTGAAGTATGGTTTTTGCGTCTTTAGAATAAATAGTGTTATCGGCAGAGATTTTCCTGAAAACATCATCAGCCTTTAACAGTTCGCCTGATTTCAGGTAGCAAAGTCCCAGATTCCACTCAGCCTGGTCAATCAACAGATTGTCTTTGTCATTAATGATCTCTACAAACTTTGCTTCTGCCTGTTCATATTTTTCTAGGCTCATCAGGCTGAAACCCGTGTAAAGTGTGCCAATCAGGTTACCGGGTTCCGCTTCAAAGACTTTAATGGCATCCTCATAGCGACCCTGTTCGTAATAATACATCCCTTCTCTCAGGGAGGAGTTCAGCGATTCACCGGACCTTACTGAAAGCAAAGAATTTTCAGGATTAAAATAGGTCGAATAAAGTGCATCGGGACTGTTGCTGCTGCTCATAAAGTGCCCCAGCAAACCGCCGCTGACCAGGAAAATAACAATTGCTGCCGCCGCGGCCTGTACTCGCCAGGAAGGCAGGTGGATGCTGAACCGGCGCCCGGTCTCTTCCCGGTGAATCTGGTTGAGCGTTTTTCGGATTTCCCTTTTCCGTTCATCACGGATAGCTTCAAAGATCTCTTGCTGAAGCTGTACATTGTTTGCTAAATCTTCGTCGTGCTTTATCATTTTTTTAAAATCTAGAAGTTCAGCTTTCGATAGCGTACCTAGTAAATAGTCATCGATCTTGGCGTAAGTTGAATTTGTTTTCATTTTTCCCAGTTTTTATATTTGAGTGAGTTCCTGTTTTATCAGTTTAATTAAACGTTCTTTGCATATTCTTCTCTTTTTGTAGGCAAAGCCCACTGACTTGTATGCGAAACTGTCGGCTATTTCCTGAATGCTGTACCCTTCGGCCATCAACTTTAGCAGTTTTTGGCATTCTTTGCTTAATTTCAGGAAATTGGCATTGTAAAGTTTAATCCGCTTTTCCTTCTCTATTAATTCATCGATTTCCACCTTGTAATCGTGCAGACTGATCTGCTCGATTTCCCGGCTGTTTTCAATTTGTTCGTAATACTTTTTGTCACGCTCGCGCAAAGCTTTCAGCCAAATGTATTTACATACCGTAAAAAAGTATGTATGGAATTTATTCTTTAACGCAAGCTGGTTGTTCTTTACTTGTTCGTAAACAACAACTATCCCATCCTGAAAGACATCCCATGCATCGTCGTCAGAGCCACCGTTACCCACGATAAAGCCTTTGATCGACCTGAAATACTTTTGGTAAATGTATTCCATGACACGGTGGTCATTCTCCACAATTCCCTTAAGTATTTCTTCAGACGTGATGTCCCTCATCGTCCTATCTATTAGTACCAGTTTTAAAAAAAATTATACCCCTGCCAAATGAAAATAACTTCATCAATTAATTGCACGGCCCTTTCAACCCTGGAGAAAAGGCCCGAAAAATAATAAAAATGCAGCAGGTGTAACTACTGATGTTAATTGTTTAATTAATTTGCAGTTTTTCATTTGAAGTGTTTTTTCAAAGATAATGAATATACAGACTGGTTCGGATGAAAAGGCCTAATTATTATTTGGGATTGTTGCTTTTTCTGATGTGGCCATCCATTCATGTGCCGGCTCAGACAGCAAGGGGAGAAGCGGAAAATAATGAAAGCTGGCGTGTTGTTTTTTATAATCTTGAAAATTATTTTGACACCCGCCCTGACAGCCTGTTAAATTACAATGATTTTACCCCGGAGGGTAAAATGCATTGGACTGAAAAAAGATATGCTCAAAAGCAAGCCCGTATTTTCCAGGTGTTGACAGCCATTGCAGAATGGAGGACAATTGCTCTGATGGGCTTTGCGGAGATTGAAAACGAATTCGTCCTGGAAGACCTGGTCCGAAATACCCCGCTTGGCAGGGATGACTACCGGATTGTGCATTTTGACTCTGACGATCCCAGGGGTATAGACGTTGGGTTGATTTATGATGCAACACATTTTACCCTGATTTCAGCCCGAAAATTAAAAGTGGCGGATGCGGATGATTCAACTTTCAGTACACGCGATATTTTGTATGTGAAGGGCTTGCTGGGTGGCGACACCTTGCATGTTTTTGTTAACCACTGGGTGTCTCGCTGGCGGGGATTACTGGCATCAGCGTATTTGCGGATGCTGTGTGCCGAAACCCTGAGGCAGGTTACTGACTCGATTTGTGCGCTCAATCCGGATGCTGCAGTGTTGGTGATGGGCGATTTTAACGACGGCCCCGAAGATGAAAGTATCCTGAAATTAACAAGCGACGGAAACACCTGCCACCTGTGGAACCTTGCTTTAAAACCGCTGAACGATGTCGTAGGGGGCAGCCTGAAACACGGCAGCATCTGGTACGGTTTCGACCGCTTCCTGCTTTCACGGAAAATGCTCACCGGAAAAGACGGCCTGGCACTGAAAGGCAGGGAAGGCTTTGTGTTCGATGCTGCTTTCCTGCTGGAAAAGGATGAGAAATATCTTGGCTTTAAACCCAAACGAACCTACCAGGGTTTTAAATACAATGGTGGCGTTAGCGATCACTTGCCCGTTTTTATTGATATTTTTGTTGCCGGGTCAAAATGAGAAAATCACTTAAAATCATTTTATTTATTTCAGCCATTGTTTTGTTGGCTGTTGTTTTGCTGTACTTCAACCGCAACGATTTGGTGTCATATGGTTTGCGGAGGTTTGTTTCCGCGAAGTCAGACAGCACGACTGCGCTTACACTGGAGAAAGTCGAACTTGACCCGCTGAAAGGTTCCATTACAATTTACAGGCCAGCCCTCTACTTTACGGACTTTTACCTGAACGACAACAAGGACATGAAGGTGAACACTTTGTCTTTTGAAAAGCTGGGTGTTTACAATGTTTCTCTTTTTAAACTGCTGTTGGGCAGAGGTCTTGAAGCGAACAAAATACTGGTGTTAAAGCCCGCTGTCCTTTTTGAAAAGCATGGCATGGAAGTGGCAGACACCAGTGCCAGCGATTTTGATGCGGACAGGTTGTTCGAACTGCTGAATACCAATTCAAGAAGCTTTACCGATACCAAGCTGAAAGTATATGAAATTGAGATCGGCTTTGGCGCCGTTCACCTGCACATGGACTCCATCCCGGATAATATGTTCAGTGTGGTGGATTTTTCGCTCCTGCTGAAGAGTTTTGAAACACAACTTGCCCCGGATCTCGCTACACAGAACAGAATATTTTATTCTGACGAGGTCATCTTTCAGGTGAAAGACCTCTACAAACATATGGAAGGAGGCTACGACCTGCACATCGATTCTGTTTCCTACAATTCGATACTGGAAAGTTTTGTCACGAGCGGTTTTTCAATGCTGCCATACTGGCAACCGGGCGAGAAGAAAGATAAAACGGGCATTGTTATCGACAGGCTAAAACTGGATGGTGTCGGTGTTGCAGAGATCAGGGGACTGAAAAAACTGCACCCGGGTACCCTGGAGGTTTCCGGTGCAACAATTACCAATTATATCAAAGCAGAAACCCCGGTGCAAAAGCAACCAAAACCCGATACCGGTCAATTGAAAAGGCTTCCGAAATTGCTTAACGATGTCATTCTGGACAGCTTGCTGGTCAATGGACTTAGCTTCTTAAATATTAAAGGAGAGGGCGATACAAGCCTTGTTGTCGAAAATATTCAATTGCATGCCGGGGAAATCCGTTTCGACTCAACTTTACTTGATAATCCTTTGGAAAAACTGATTTTCGGCGAAATGTGGCTTACGACAGAACAGGTGAATGTGATGGAGACCGAAAAAGGCCTGCATGCGGGTTTCAATGCATTTGAATACTCAACCACTGAAAAACAGTTAAAAGTAAACGGCCTCCGGTTTTCATCTGACAGTCTGAATGTGCTTGGCCCGGTGGCGGTCGTTCATCTGACATCACTTCCACTCGGTGGTTTTTCACTGAAAAGCTTCCTGCATAAAAAAAAGCAGCAGCTTTCGTTAAGCATGGAACATCCTGTTGTGGACATCAGCTTAACCGGGCAAAAAACAGGAAAAGAAACACCGCCGGGAAACACGGACAATCAGTTCGTTAAATTGCTGGTGCTTCAGGATATTGATATCCGGGATGGTGTGTTTAAGCTATCGGGTAAAGACGAATTAAAACTGGCTGCTTCGGGAATCAGCGTAGCTGCTCATGGGCTGGACTTTACGATACCAGACAGTCTCCATCATGTAAATTTCAATAAATTCCGGCTGGCAATCGATGGCATGGAAGCAGGATTTTCAAACGGTACAACACAAATAAAATCGGGTGCAGTCCTGTTCGACAGCCTTTATTTTGAAATGAATGCCCTGCAAGGCAACTACCATCGTTTGGCTGAAGGAAAAAAGGAAACGGCTTCCTTCGATCTGAGTAAGCTCCGGTTGTTTGCCGTTGACCTGAACACCCTGTTTTCTGAAAAACGCGTGGAAGTCGGGGCAGTTGTTCTGGACGGGCCTGTTTTAAGAGCCGATTTTGCGTTTCCTGATACAACCAAAGACAACAGCCAACCGGCTGAAACCGTCTCCCCTTTGTTGCCGGTCGGTTTGCAAATCGGTGAGCTGAGGATAAAAGACGGCCGGTTAAACCTTGGCCTGACAGGTGAGTCCGATACCATCCGGGCTTTAACTGATTTTGAGATCAGTCTGGGTGAAATTGTTTCTAACGACAGTTCTGTGCTGACCTGGCTGGGGCATTCCGACTGGCAGGCTCTTTTGCGTCAAACAGTCGTCACCAGCGGTGCTTACGATTTGCAAGCCGGGCGCATCTTACTCAAACCGGATCAGTCAGTTCTCAGGCTGAAACAATTCACCATCGAAAGCAAACCAAACCACCGGCACAAACAGCGCAAATTTGAAATGGAACGGATTTCCCTGCCCGCGTTGTCGGTTTCCGGACTTGATTACCAATTACTTATTGATGAGGACAGCGTCCGCTTCAGCAAACTGACAATTGATGCGCCGGAATTAAGTATCAGGCTGTTTCCGGGGGAAACGGCCGGCAGCAAAACAAGCCAAACCACAACATTCGATATTGTAAACCGCTTGCAAATGGCTTACGACACTATCGACCTGAACAACCTGCATCTGAAACTTGAAATGCATACCGATACTTCGCACACCCTTGTCCAGGTGCATGACCTGAGTATTGAACACATGCCCCGAAAACATTCGGGGGATAACCTGATGCCTGAACTGGCAGCTCAACTGGATGAAGTTACGGTTAGCGACAGCGTGAAAAATACATACCTGCGGTTTAATGACCTCGATTTCGACCCGGCATTAAAGAAGCTGACCATTTCTGATGTTGACTGGATGCAAAATCAGGAGAAGCAGCATGCAATCGGGGGGACTGATAAAAAGAGTACAGCAATTCATTTGTCAAAAATTGAATTCACCGGGGCCTATTTAAAACAAACCATGCCTACGCACCTGGGATTTAGTAAGTTGAGGTTTTCGGACATCGACATCACGGTTACCGATAATGAAAAAGGGAAAAGCCTTGCAAGTCAAGAACTGGAATTCAACATCAGTAGTCTGAAACAATACGCCGATCTGCTCAGCCGGCTGACCATCGATACAACGGTGCTTGAGGATGTGAGTGTTCATTACAGGACTGTTGGTGCCGATTAACAGGAACGGAAGATCGAAATTGACAGCATCGGATTGGTCGTGCATAAAATGCAGATCGACACAAACGTGTTTAACCAGGATAATCCGGTACTTATCGAAGACCTGGTCATTGACCTCAAGGGCAGAACGCGGATCTCGAGCGACAGCTTGTACGAACTTCAATCCGGCCTTATCCATTATAATTTCCCGGAAAACAGAATTACGATTGATTCATTTTATGTTTTGCCCCGTTTTGGAGAAGACGAAAGTTTTCGCAGGGCAAAATTTCAAAAAGGCATCACCCGGATTTTTATAAAGAAAATCAACCTCAATGATTTGCGGGTCGAAGAATTGTTGAACAACCAAAAATTACAGTTCGGGAGCATTGATGTTCACCGGCTTGCCCTCAGCATTGTAAAAGACAAAAAATACCCCATCGAACCAGGCACCTACAAAAAAATGCCCCAGGAACTGATCCGTGACATTGCACAGCCATTCCGGGTTGACTCAGTCCGTATTTTCAATTCGTATGTGTATTTTAAGCTTTACCCTGAGAAAAAAACCAACAAGCCGGGCGAAATCATGCTTACCCGGTTCAACGTCAATGCTTACCACCTGACGAATATTATCAGCGCCGAAGACAGTACCACCCTCGACATTGAACTCAACGCCGACATCATGGGCGAATCGCGCATGCTTGCCGACTTTCATTTCCCCCTGTACGACACGGCCAATCATTGGTGGTTCGGCTTCGAAACCGAAAAACTTGATTTTCCAAAGCTTAACCTGATGACCCAGCAACTGGTAGGCTTAACCATACAAAGGGGAAAAGGAACCATTAGTGCACCTTTGATCAGCGGTGATGATTTCAACACCACCGGAACAATGGTCTTCCGGTACAGAAACATCAGGCTTAAGTTATACAACCGGAAAAAGGCCGAAACCGAAACGGGTATTTTCAGTTTGATGGCCAATTTTTTCATCAACGACCTCGTGTTACGGTCAAACAACCCAAAATTTGCCCGTAAGATAAAAATCGGTCATGTTTACACGGAACGCGATACGCAAAAAGACATTGTTAACTTTGCTTTCAGGAGTATTTTGAGTGGCATGCTGTCAACCCTGGGCATCAACAAAAAGGAACAAAGGCAGGAGCGTAAAGAGTACAAAAAGGAATTCAAAAAGGAAGAAAAGAAGAGCAAGTGGCAAAAATTCTGAAGATCATGGGGCCCGGGCTGCTTTATGCCGGGGCTGCCGTGGGGGTGTCGCACCTGGTGCAGTCAACCAGGGCCGGTGCACTTTTCAATTTCGACCTGGTCTGGATACTCATCCTGGCCAATTTGCTGAAGTACCCGTTTTTTGAGTTCGGACCGCGCTATGCCACGGCCACGGGGAAAAGCCTGGTGGAAGGTTACCAGGGGATAGGCAAGTGGGCGGTCGTTCTCTTCGGCCTGCTCTCGCTGATTTCCATGTTTGTGATCCAGGCGGCGGTAACCGTGGTGACCGTGGGACTGTTCGCTTACATTTTCAACCTCAGTATTTCGGTCAATCTGCTGAGCATTTCCATCCTGCTGATCTCCGTGCTCATTCTCATTGTGGGCAAGTACAGTTTTCTTGATAAGCTGATCAAACTGATCATCGTGCTGTTGGCGGTTTCCACCCTGGTGGCTGTTTTCTCGGCCCTGGGCATTGATAAGGAAATCTCACCCGAAGCCATCCGGAATTTTCACTGGACAAACAGGGCCGATATCTTCTTTCTGATTGCTTTCGTGGGATGGATGCCGGCGCCCATTGACGTTTCGGTGTGGTCGTCCATCTGGAATCTGGAAAAAAACAAGGTCCTGGGCTACCGTCCCCAAATGCGTGACGCCCTGCTGGAATTCAGGGTGGGCTACATCGGCACTGCCCTGCTGGCGCTTGGGTTCCTGGCATTAGGTGCACTGGTGATGTACGGTACGGGTGAAGAACTGTCTTCCAACGGCACGCAGTTCGCCGGGCAACTCATCAGCATGTACACCACCAGCCTGGGACAGTGGGCTTTCTGGATTATTTCGGTGGCGGCCTTCACCACCATGTTCAGCACCACCCTCACGGTGCTCGATGCCTATTCACGGGTCTTGAATCCGCTGTTTAAAGCCCTGTTCCCGGCGGCCTGGAATGGTGTTTCCGACAAAAACAGGCTCACCCGCAGCTGGCTGGCGTTGATGGTGGCGGGAAGCATGGCCATCATTGTTTTTGCCGCAAAAACCATGGTGTTCATGGTGACGGTGGCCACCACCCTTTCGTTTTTAACGGCACCTGTGCTGGCCTGGCTCAACTACCGCGTGGTCACCAACAGCCAAATGCCCGTGGATGCACGCCCCGGGCTGTTTTTACGCAGCCTCTCGTGGACCGGTATCGTGTTCTTCGTGATCTTCAGCGGGGTTTACCTCTACTGGTCGCTGCTTGCTTGGGGGTGAGGGTGTTTGGCTAGATGATTAAATTTACCTATAATGAAAAAAATGTACAAGCCAATAGAAATTAAAATGCGGCACGAGCCATGCCCGCGTAACGTTTTCCTGTAATCCTCAACACCAATCCCCCCAATCAATAATTCCCTTTCACCTCGCGGTTACACAGGTTCAGGAAATCGCAGTACTTGCAGTTATCTTCATTTTCGGTCTGGGTGAAGGGTATGCCGGAGTCGAACATCTCACCGATAAGGTGTTGAAGCAATTCCTCAAAGGCAGGAACAAATTCACCGGAATCTGCCTGGCCGGGCAGTACTGCTTCAATGAATCCGGCGGGAATATTTCTAAAGCTGTAAATACCCGGTGTGATCTGTTTCAGGCCGGTTTTCTCCCTCAGGTAAAGGTAGGTGTAGAACAGCAACTGGAAGACCTTGTCGTATTTGGGCTCGCTGATCAGCAGTTCCCATTCGTCAAATTTCAGATCCTTTTTTTCGACCTTACCTGTTTTGTAATCGGCGAGCCGGAGCGTATCACCACCGGCCTGCGGCACTTTGTCAATCCGGTCAGCCGTCCCCCGGAGCAAAACCTCTTTCCCGTTGACATTCAAAGTAGTTTGCAGTACCTCTTCGAGGCTGAGCAAAATATGTGGTTCTTGCCGCAACCTGCGTGCATCGGCCTCAACAAACTGCTTCACATATCTTTTTGCCACCTCAAACGACAACAGGTTTTTGCCGGTACTGAAGTCTGCATTGTGCAGGTGCTCTTTAAAAACCTGCTCCAGCAGGCCGTCGCTTTTGGCAAGTTCCCGTCTGAGTGCTGACGGATCAATCTCCCGGTTCAGGAAAGGTTTGTAGATTTTCTGCAATACCTCGTGGATGATGGTGCCGAAAGTGCCGGCGGCAATGCTTCCGTCAGTCTCTTCGGGCGGGCGGAGGCGAAGAATATATGAAAAATAGTATTTGAGCGGGCATTTGATGTAAGTGTTCAGCGACGAAGGGGAGAAGCCATGTGAGGCAAGTTTGCCCAGGATATCCATTATTTCCGGGTTCTTTTCAATCACGATGGTTTTTTCCTCAGCAGGATTCCCCAATTCGATGCTAAGCATGCGTTCGTTAAGCCGGATCTTCTTGTTGACTTTAACCAGTTCGTCCCTGATTTGCAGGATGAACCTGCTTATTTCGCCTCCGCCCAGTTCGCCGGCTTCCGAATTGTAAATAAGGGTAATGTTTTCGGCACGTTGCAGCAGGCGGTAAAAATGGTAGGCATAGACGTCTGTCTTTTCTTTGGGCAGCGGCAGCCCGAATTGCGAGCGAATGTCGAAAGGGATGAAAGATTCAGGTGCCCCGGCCCCGGGCAGTATCCCTTCGTTGGCCGACAAAAGAATGATGTTTTTGAAGTCAAGGTTTCGGGTTTCGAGCATGCCCAGGATTTGGATGCCGCTCAGCGGTTCGCCCTTCAGACTTGCTTCGCTGCGCCTGCTTAACTGAAGGTAAATCTTTTGCAGGGCCTTCAGGTTTACGGTTTCACCGGTGCCGGAGATCATCGTCAGCAGGTACTTCATCAGCAAAGCCGTGGCACTGAACTGTTCCCTCAGCAACACTTGTTCGTTTCCTTCGGCCATAAAAGCCGGTTTTGCCTGCTTTAGCCATCCGGCAAAATTCAAAATGAAATCCCCTGCATTTTCAACAGGATGCAACAACAATCGTATCAGTTCTCCACCGGTTTCACCCGCAAAGGGTTCCAGGATGCTGATAATTTCTTCAGCCTTGAGAAAACTGCTGTTTCTTTGGTTCAGTGACTTTACCATTTCAACAGCGATGGCTGATTTCCCGCTAACAAGGTGAAAAACAGGACTGTTCAGCAAAGCGGCGAAATGCAAAGTGGAAAACCTGCTGTTTCGCTCTTCCTGCCTTTTGATGTGTAAGTTGAGCCATTGATTGGTGAAATGTTCCAGCGGGCTGCCCGACAAGGGGTATCCCATGGTAACATTGAACAAGGGTTTTTTTCCGTCGGAACGGCTGGCCGAAGGAAGGGCATTGAGCATGGGTACCAGCAGCTTTTCATCGGCAAGAACAACGGCGGTGTCGAGCTGCTGTGCCATGCCCGATCTTTTGTCTTCCTGCTCAAGCATGTCCTCAAGTAACTGTCCGGCAAATTTTGCCTGTCCTATGTGTTTGGGCACACCCACAATTTCAATTTTTTTGGCCGTGCCTGCCAAATAATTGCCGGTCCATCTGACCGGATCGATTTCCCATTTTCTAATCAGTTCTTTGATAAAGCACCCGGCCTCCATTTGCTGAAGACCGTATTTTTCAGGAAACAAATAATATTCGTCAACGTCCCACAAAAAATCAACCCGGTAGTGCTTCCGCAAAAAGTCGAAGAACTGTTGCTCGGAAGTTGACAAGGCATTCAGACCCACCACCACAAATCTTTTCCATGGCCATTTTTCCGACAGCTTTTCCATGTTTTCGGCAAGCTGACGGTAAATCCGGCCCGTGTATCCCGCTTTCTTTTGCAGGAGGCGGTCGTTCAGTTTCTCATAAAACAGGTAAAGCGAACGGAAAAAGGCAAGGTAATTCTGTTGCATGGGTGTCAGCGGACTGCCGTCGGGATTCCAGGCCTGCATGGCTTTGGCATCCGACAAATTGGTGAAGACAGCTTTCGCGTCTGCACAGTAGAGGTCGATGTCGTTAAAGTCGGAAAGGATGACGGGAGCCCAAACCAGGAAATCGTCAATGCTGCGT
>JAJRWG010000299.1 GCA_024276895.1 Bacteroidota bacterium | reverse complement strand
GTACAAATAAAGCCATCCGTCGCCTTTGTACGGCTCGATAACAAAAGCCACCCGGCTCCCGTTTGGCGAAACTGTTTGATCTTTTAACTCTTTCCAGTCGTTGTACACCGAATGGTCTATGGGTTTTTGAGAAAAAGCAGGCTCAGAAAGCCCCAGCAAGGTAAAGACCACGCCAAAAAATGATAAAATGACAAGATATTTCATCGGTGAATCGATTTGCTTGTTTTTGTTTTTCGTTTCAAATGTATAAAATTATATTTGAAACAGGGCTGTTGCCATCCCATAAAAAATAAAAAGTATCCTTGTGCGTTGCGGGAAAAGGCAGTACAGGCCTGTTGAAACCTGCTCTCCGGGTATGAACTTTATCTTAAGTTTTTGTCATACCGGAATCTTTTTGTTAAATTGCACTACTTTTACATTGGGAAACAGGGGATTTCAAACAGAACCTAACAGAAAGATAATGAGTTACATAGATTTTGACAAAAAAAAACTTGTCAATTTAAAATACGCACTGGAAAGGGAACTGTTGCGGACCAACCGTGCAGGCAGTTATGCCAGTACAACCATCATCACGACCAACACACGAAAATACCACGGTTTGCTGGTCGTACCGCAGCCACTCATTGACGACAACAACCATGTATTGCTGTCAACCCTTGACGAGACACTGATATCCGGTGATGAAGAATTTCATCTGAGCATGCGTATGTACCCCGGCGGGCATTTTCATCCCAAAGGACACAAATACATCAGGGATTTTATTTCTGACCCGAATCCGCGTTTGGTTTACCGCCTGGGGAAGATGATCTTCATCAAAGAATACATCTTTGCCAGAAACGAAGACCAGATTTTTATCCGCTACACACTGGAGAGTGCCGCTGACAAAGTTGTTTTCCGCATCCGTCCGTTTCTGGCTTACCGCAATGTGCACGATCTTTCCAAAGCCAACACTTTTGTGAATACAAGTTACAAGGGCGTTAAAAACGGGGTGGCCTGGCAAATGTACAAGGGTTACGCCAGGGTATTTATGCAGTACTCCAAAAACACGGAGTACACCCATGTGCCCGACTGGTACTACAATCTGGAGTACATCCGCGAGGCCGAAAGGGGCTATCCCTCTCAGGAAGACCTTTACGTTCCGGGATTTTTTGACATTGAAATGAGAAAGGGCGAGACCATTGTGGTTTCCGTTGCACTGGAAGAGAAAAACCCGGCAGGCTTCAAGCGCCAGTTTACGGCAGAGGTGAACAAGCGCATTCCCCGAGATAATTTTCTACACTGTCTGGAAAATGCGGCCGACGAGTTCGTTGTCAAATTAAATAAAAGGACAGAAATCGTTGCCGGTTACCCCTGGTTCGGACGCTGGGGACGCGATACTTTTGTTGCCCTGCCTGGATTGACACTGGTCAGAAAAGACGAGAAAACATTCAGAGCGGTCATACAAACCATGCTGCGTGAGTTGAGGGACGGCCTGTTCCCCAACATCGGACAGGGCAAAAATGCCGCTTACAATTCCGTTGACAGTTCGTTGTGGTTTTTCTGGGCTTTGCAGCAGTTGCAGTTGATGACGGGTAAGAAATCAGGAATCTGGAAGGATTACGGCAAACACATGAAAAGTATTTTGCATCACTTTTCCAAAGGGACACACTTCAACATTTCAATGCATGACAACGGACTGATTTGGGCAGGCGAGCACGGCAAAGCCCTCACCTGGATGGATGCTATTGTGAACGGAAAGGCCGTAACACCACGCATCGGCTATGCTGTTGAAGTCAATGCCTTGTGGTACAATGCAGTGGTATTTGCCATCGAACTTGCCAGGGAAGCAGATGACAGGGCTTTCGTGAAAAAATGGGAGAGCTGGCCTGAGCGTATCAAACAATCGTTTAAGGAAACTTTCTGGGATGACGAAAAAAAATACCTTGCCGACGTGGTGAACGACGGGATGAAAGACTGGTCGGTGCGGCCCAATATGATCTTTGCGGTTTCGCTGCCCAATTCGCCACTGGGTAATTTCACCAGCAATGCCGTTGTTGACAAGGTAAAAAACGACCTGCTTACGCCCAGAGGGCTGCGCACATTGTCACCAAGAAACCCCGCCTACAAAGGAAAATATTTTGGCGACCAGGCCCACCGCGACGAGGCTTACCACCAGGGAACGGCATGGCCCTGGTTGTTGGGTGCTTTTGCGGATGCTTACCTCCGTTTACGCGGTGAGCAGGGGAGGGCCCTCATCGAAAAGCTTTACACCGGCTTTGAAGATGTGATGAGCGAGGCGGGCATCGGCACCATTTCGGAAATTTACGACGGCAATCCACCACACCATGCCGGTGGTGCCATCTCGCAGGCCTGGAGTGTGGCTGAGTTGTTGCGGATACGCTGGATGCTGGACGAACCGGATTAAGGTCATTTGTTCGCGACGCAAATATTTAAACAATGAAACATCAGGTGCGATGATTAAGAAAGCTTTAAAAGGATGAAAGTATTAATGTTCGGCTGGGAATTTCCCCCACACATAACCGGGGGGTTGGGGACGGCCTGTTACGGCATGACCAAAGGGCTTGCCAGGCACGGTGTTGACGTGATCTTTGTCGTACCCAAAGCCTACGGTGACGAAGACCAGCAAGCCGTCACGCTGCGCAATGCCAGCGGTATCCGTTTCGATTTTACCGATGAAGAATACCGCGAGTACTGGCAACGCGTGAAGTACCTGGAAGTGGCTTCGAACATCATCCCTTATGTGGGGCCGGAGGAATACCGGAGAACTGCCGAAGCCCGCAAGAAAACCGGTGAAAGTTTTACCAGCAAAGTTTTCTCGACTCAGTACGAGTTTTCAGGAACCTATGGCCCCAACCTGATGGAAGAAATTGCACGCTTCGCCCTGGTGGCTTCGGCGCTGGCGCTGAAGGAAGATTTTGACGTCATCCATGCCCACGACTGGCATACTTATCCTGCGGGTATCGCCGCCAAAAGATCTTCCGGCAAACCGCTGGTTGTTCACATGCACGCCACCGAGTTTGACCGTACCGGCGAAAACGTGAACACCCTGGTTTATGACATCGAACGCGAAGGCATGATGGTTGCCGACCGTGTGATTACCGTCAGCAACCTCACACGGAGAATTGTCATTGAAAAGTACGGCATCGACCCGGAAAAAGTGGTGACCGTCCACAATGCCATCGAACAAAAGGTGACGGCTGAGATTGCCAAGCTGAAACGACACATCAAAGACAAAGTGGTCACCTTCCTGGGGCGTATCACTTACCAGAAAGGGCCGGAGTACTTCATCGAGGCAGCTTACAAAGTGCTGCAAAAGGACAAGAGTATCAGATTTGTGATGGCGGGCTCGGGCGACATGCTCAACCGCATGGTGGAAAGGGTGGCGCAACTGCACATCGCCGATCGTTTTCATTTTACCGGCTTTTTAAAAGGCGACGATGTCAATAAAATGTTTGCCCTCAGCGATGTTTTTGTGATGCCTTCCATTTCGGAACCCTTCGGCCTGGTGCCACTGGAAGCCATGCGCATCAACGTACCGGTGGTCATTTCAAAGCAGTCGGGCGTTGCAGAGGTGCTTGAACACGCCTTGAAAATCGATTTCTGGGATGTGGATGCCCTGGCCGATTCCATCTACGGACTTTGTCGTTACCATGCACTTTCCAGTATGTTCAAAAAACACGGAAAACTGGAAGTGGAGAACCTGAAATGGGAAAATGCAGCATTGAAGGTGAAACAGGTTTACCAGGATGCAGTGACATCGCCAGATACCTGAGATTAAACGGATTAAAATACATTAAAAATATTATATCAAAAACTGAATATCAAAAATAATACATCCGAATATGAAATCCATTTGCTTTTACTTCCAGGTACACCAGCCTTTCCGCCTTCGGACTTACCGCTTTTTCGACATCGGCGAAAGACACGACTATTTTGATGACTACAACAACCGTTTCATCATGCAAAGGGTGGCCGAAAAATGCTACCTGCCCATGAACAATATTTTGCTTGACCTGATCGGGGAGTACGGCTCGGCTTTCAAGGTCAGTTTTTCCATTTCGGGTCCGGCCCTGGAACAGTTTGCGGCTTACACTCCGGAAGTGCTTGACAGCTTCAAACGGCTGGCGGAAACGGGTAATGTGGAATTCCTGGCCGAAACTTATGCCCATTCGCTGATCTCGCTTAAAGACTCCGCCGATTTTGAGAAACAGGTGAAGATGCATGCCGATAAGATGGAAGAGTTGTTTGGCAAGCGACCGACCACTTTCAGGAATACGGAGTTGATCTATTCGGATGAGATCGGACGCATGGTGGCCGATATGGGCTACGAACTGATGTTGACTGAAGGTGCCAGGCATGTACTGGGCTGGCGCAGCCCAAACCTGATGTACACCAACGCCATCAAACCGAAACTGAAGCTGTTGCTTAAGAACTTTCGCCTGAGCGATGACATCGCTTTCCGGTTTTCGCGCAAGGATTGGGAAGGCTGGCCGTTGACTCCCGAAAAGTACCTGGACTGGCTAAAGGCTTCGGTGGAAAACTCGGAAACCGTTAACCTGTTCATGGATTACGAAACCTTCGGTGAGCACCAGTGGGCCGAAACAGGCATCTTCGACTTCATCCGCCAGTTGCCCAAAACGGTTTTTGCCAACTCCGATTTCGTTTTTACAACGCCTTCCGAACTGGCGCAAAAACTGTAACCCGTTTCGGCCATCCACGTCCCCCATCCCATTTCGTGGGCTGACGAGGAACGCGACCTGACGGCCTGGCTGGGCAACGACCTGCAGGACGAGGCTTTCGCTAAGCTTTACATGCTCGAAGAAAAAGTAAAACACTGTCCCGACCCGCAAATCCGCCACGACTGGCTGCTTCTTCAGGCTTCCGACCACTTTTACTACATGTGCACCAAGTGGTTCTCCGACGGCGCCGTTCACAAATATTTCAATCCCTATTCCACCCCATACGACGCTTT
>JAJRWG010000027.1 GCA_024276895.1 Bacteroidota bacterium | reverse complement strand
TTTGGATGCGTTCAGGACTTCCAAACCGTCGAGATCGATTTCAATGTCACCGGTGGGCATTTTCGGGTTTTTTGACTCGCGTTCAACCACTTTCCCGCTGGCACTGATCACGAACTCGCGGCCCAACTCGCAGGCATTTTGGATGAGTTTTTCATCCGTACGTCCTTCTTCCAGCAACAACTGGGTGATCCCGTAGCGGTCGCGAAGGTCAATCCAGATCAGGCCCCCCTTGTCGCGGATTTTTTGTACCCATCCCGACAGTTTCACGGTTTTACTGGCATCTTCGATTCGGAGTTCCCCGCAGGTGTGTGATCGTAACATCTTGAATTTCTTTTTAATAATTTTTTCCGGGCCTGAAGCGCATCAGGTTTTTTGAAGCTGCGAAAATACGAAAAAGCCAATGAAGATTTGTTTTTTCAGAAAGGAAGTGTGGCCGGGAAAGCGCATGTGCAAAAAACTTATTTTTATCACAGGAATCCACCGGAGAAATTACCGAATCAGCCTGCGACCATTGCAACCGTTGCGTAGCTGCCATGGATGCGGGAGGAGTGTACTGTATGACGCAGCGGGAAGAAAACGAGAAGCGAAAAAGCTAAATTTCGGTAATTCTGATGGCTGCCTTTATAATTCCGCGAAACGGCCAGTTCATATTTTCTAGTTCACAATATGCGATGTGCTCATATTTGCATTTGCCATCCAAACATTCCTGCATTACTTTGTATTCTCCTTCCTTCCATCCCGGAAATCCAAGCAATTCGTCGAAATTGATGATGGTACCCGGTACCAAATATTGAAAAATGTTTTCCAGTACAAACTTAGTCGGAGTGTAAACATCCATGTCAAAATGCACGTAAGCCATTTTCCGGTTTTGCTCTTCAATTTTATCAAGAAAAGGCAGAAAAGTATCTTCAACCCAGCCTTTTGTCAGTTGTACATTTTGTCTTACTTCCGGCAATTTTCCGGATGAAGTAAATGATTTGCTGGTTTTGTTTGTCCCGGACCAGTCTTCCGACAGTCCTTCAAAAGAATCAAAACCATAGATCGTTCGTGGGTCGTTGTTTTTGATTAGCTGATCAGCAGCATAATTGATGCTACGTCCGCCAAAAACACCAAACTCAAGCAGCAAACCTTCTTTCGGGACCTTTGATATGAGATAAGACCAGTACCATTCATCAATTTTAAAGAGAACGGCTTTTTCAAGGTGGTTATAAATATAAGCCGCACTTTCTATTTGTGAAAGCCGTTCCAACTCGGCAAATGTCGTTCTTCTTTCCTTAGGGTTTTCTTTCGTATAAAAATCTACTTGTTGGAGAACTTTTTGGAAAGTTTTGTATTTCCTTTTTATTACAAACATAGATATGTCAACTTTGGTTCGTTTATTTTCATGCCAAAGCAGTTATAACCTGTTATTTGATAATTACAATCCGGTCTTAGTGATTCTCAAATCTCAGTTATTCTGATGGCTGATTTCATAATGTAACGGTATGGTGCCGGAAGGCCACTCAGCTCACAAAAGGCGATATGCTCGTATTTAAACCTGCCATCCAGACATTCCTGCATTGCTTTGAATTCACCCTCTTTCCATCCCGGGAACCCGACCAGGTCATCAAAATCGATAATGGTACCGGGTACCAAATAAGGCAAAATGTTTTCCAGCACAAATTTCGTCGGAGTGTAAACGTCCATGTCCAGGTGAACATAGGCCATTTTCCGGTCTTCTTTTTTGATCTTTTCCAGAAACGGCAGAAAAGTGTCGTCCACCCAGCCTTTCACTAGTTGAACATTCGGCAGTACTTCAGGAACTTTTCCGAAAGTGCTCAAGGCACCCTCTTTAAACTGTGTACCTGCCCAGTCTTCCGACAGGCCTTCAAACGAATCCAAACCGTAAATAATCCTGTCATCATTTTGCTTTTTCAGCTGTTCTGCCAGATAATTGATGCTTCTTCCTTCCATTACGCCAAACTCCAGCAACAGGCCTTCTTTCGGTGTTTTGGAAATCAGAAAAGACCAGTATTCTCCATCGGTATTAAATAACACGGATTTTCCAATATTGTTGAAAATATATTTGGCGCTTTCCTTACGTGCCAGCCTTTCCAGTTCGGCGAAAGTAGTGTTCAACTCACGGGGATCAGTTTTTGTGTAACGATCAATTTGCCCGTAAATTCTTTTAAGGGTCTTTAATTTTCTTTTAATACTCATAAAAAAGGAATTGTTTGTTTCTGCGATTAACAATCATCTTGGATGTGCGGTTTATCCATGCCGGCCCAAAGCGGCAAATATAAATTATTTATCTTATTTGATCCTGTCAGGGTTTGGCAGCCGGCCAGAATATTTCTTTTAACCGGGCCAAAGCTTCAGATAAATACAATACAACCCCCATCGAACAAAGGCCCGTCGTACAGTTCGATAATTTCATAATCACAGGCAAATTCCCTGATCTTAAGCCCTTCATGAAAATGGTTCAGGCTGCCAATGAAAAAGATTTTTTTCTCCCAAATTCCACAACAACCCCCGATGAAACCGTGAGCAAACCCGGGCAGTAAAATGCCGGAAGGTTTGACGTACAGCACTTCAAAACCTATTTTATCAAGTACCTTTTCAATGCCTTTGTCCGAAGTGATGAAACGGTTGTTTTCCAGGGCAATCAGATTGCAGCGGGTGTAAGCCTGGCTGATGTGAACCTGCCGTAAATCACTACAGGATTCAAGAAGTACCGGATCACTGTGTCGCAGATTGTGAATGAACAAGGTTTCGGTTACCACAGCATTGTATCGGGCAGTTTGGGGATATTTTTCGCCGACAGAAAAGGCTCCTTTAATAAGTTTAAATGTGAGATTTTCCGGTTTTTGTGTGACACTTTACGGTGTGTTGGGGGCCACAACCAACCCGGATGGAGTTTGGCAAAAGAAAATGTCGGGATGGCCCGAAATGGCAGGGTAAGTAATACCGGTTGTCTTCAGCAGCAACAACTCTCCGAACTGAGCGAGTTTTGCCTTTGTGCCTGGAAGAAGTCGGTCATCTGCAATAATTAACATGGGTTTGTCCGAATGAAAAACAATTCAAAAATATGGCTTTGGTGTCATGTTTTAACAATTAATAGTAAATTTACACCTCCATTTAAGATTTGTCAGAAAGCCAATGAAACAAAAAGTCAAAGACCTGCTGTACATCTTGTTTATTTATTTACTGGCTTTGGGTGCGGCAGTGCTCACCTTGAAATATGCACCCATTCCCAATATTTTGTGGAAAACGGCTTTGGCCGATTTTGTGGCGATGGTGGTTGTTTTTGTTTTCAGTGTGATCAAAAACAACTCCAGTGTTTACGATCCTTTCTGGGGTTCGGCTCCGGTTTTCATCGTTTTTTACTGGCTTTTTCAGATCGGCGAAACAAATTTCCTGTTTAAAGCCATCTGGGCACTGGTCATTATGTGGGGCGTACGCTTAACCTGGAACTGGATTTTAAGGTGGGACGGGTTTGAAGACGAAGACTGGCGTTACAGGGATATCAGGAAAAAGACCGGAAAAGGGTATTGGCTTGCCAGTTTTTTGGGGATACACCTTTTTCCCACCGTCCTGGTTTTTGCAGGACTGGT
>JAJRWG010000298.1 GCA_024276895.1 Bacteroidota bacterium | reverse complement strand
TACCCCTTTCGTTACACCAGGCATGTGGACAACCGGGGCATGTTCGTGGAAGTGGCACGCGCCAACACCCCCGGTCAGTTTTCGTTTTCCACAACGGTACCGGGCATCACCCGCGGAAACCATTACCACACGCGGAAAGCAGAGCGTTTTGCAGTCATCAAAGGCAAGGCACGCATACAACTCCGCCGCATCGGTACCGACAAGGTGATTGAATACGAGCTGGACGGCAACAGGCCCGCTTTCGTGGACATGCCCGTGTGGTACACCCACAACATCACCAATACCGGGGACGGGGAATTGTTAACTTTGTTCTGGATAAACGAGCCCTTTGACCCGGCTGACCCCGACACCTTTTACGAACCCGTTTAGAATTTGAAAGCATGACACATAAAAAACTCAAAGTAGCCACGATTATCGGCACCCGGCCCGAGATCATCCGCCTGAGCGCGACCATGCAACTGCTCGACAGGCACACCGAGCATCTGGTCATCCACACAGGCCAGAACTACGACTACGAACTGAACGAAATATTTTTTAAAGACCTGGGCATCCGAAAACCCGATTATTTCCTCGGGGTCAACACCAGCACCCTGGGCCATGTTTTGGGCGAAACCCTTATCAAGAGCGAGGAAGTGCTGCGCAAGGAGCAGCCCGATGCCGTACTCATCCTGGGCGATACCAACAGCAGCATCGCGGGCATCATCGCCAAGCGGCTACGCATCCCCATTTTTCACATGGAAGCCGGTAACCGCAGCTTCGACATGAATGTTCCCGAAGAAATCAACCGCCGCATTATCGACCACATTGCCGATTTCAATCTGGTATACACCGAACACGCCCGCCGCCACCTGCTCAGCGAGGGGCTGCCCCACCGCAGGATTTACCTCACCGGGTCGCCCATGTACGAGGTGCTGCATCAAAACATGGAAAAGATCAAAGGTTCGGACATCCTTGAACGGCTGGAACTGGAACCGTCGAAATATTTCATCGTTTCGGCGCACCGCGAAGAAAACGTGGACAATCCCGTTCACCTGAAACAAATCGTCGGGGTGCTCAACCGCCTGAGCGAGGACTACAATGTACCGGCCATCGTTTCAACACATCCCCGCACAAGAAACCGTCTGGAAAACATCAAAGGGCAGCGCATTGCACCGGGCGTCAGGTTTTTGAAACCCTTCGGCTTTTTCGATTACGTCAAACTGCAAATGGAATCGCTCTGTGCCATTTCCGACAGCGGCACCATCAGCGAGGAAAGCGCCATCCTTTCTTTCCCTGCCATCAGCCTCCGGCAGTCCATGGAACGTCCCGAGGCACAGGATGCGGGAACCATCATCTTAACCGGTTTCGACGAAGAAGTCATTTTGTCGTCGGTAGAGACGGTCATTGCCGAGCACCGTGCCGGGAAATACCAAAGCATCCCGCAGGACTACACGGTACCGAACACTTCGTGGCGGGTGCTTAAACTGATGCTCGGGAATGCCCGCCTGAGTAACAAATGGTGGGGGATCGGTAAGTGAATCCGCTGAAACGAAAATCTCCGTCCTTTTTATGAAAATACTGAGTTTCGATATCGAAGACTGGTTTCATATTTTTGATCCTGCCTATACGTACAAGCCCGATTTGTGGGAAAAACTACCCAGCCGGGTGGAGGAAAACACGGACCGGATTCTGGAACTCCTTGGTGAAAAGGACTTGAAAGCCACTTTTTTTTGCCTGGGATGGGTTGCCCAAAAACATCCCGGACTCATCAGAAAGATCAGTGCACAGGGTCACCAGTTGGCGGCGCACTCCTACTACCATCGCAAAACGGCAAGCTTGTCGAAAGAAGAGTTCAGAAACGACACCCGTCGGGTTTTGGATATTCTGGAAGACCTTGGCGGCAAGAAAGTGACAGCCTACCGGGCACCGGGATTTTCGTTTAACCGGAAAACAAAATGGGCATTTCAGATACTCCACGAGCTGGGTATTACGACGGACAGTTCCCTGGAGTCGGGCTACCGGATGTGGAAAGATGAGCCTGTTCCCGAAAGCCCTTTTGTTATTGACGGCGGTTCGTTCCGGATGAAGGAATTTCCCACGCGAACCGTACATATCCTGGGCAAACGGCTGATTTATTCGGGCAGCGGATACTTTCGGCTTTTGCCGTACAGTTACGTCAAAAAACGCTTCCGCCGGTCGGATTATGAAATGTCTTATTTCCACCCCCGCGATTTTGACAACAGCATCCATCGCTATTTTAAGTACCGCCTGCTGCTGCAACTCAGGTACCGCATCGGCACCAATGTTTCGTACAATAACCTGCAACAAATGCTGACGGAGTTTTCGTTTGTCAGCATGGAAATGGCGGAACGAAAAACCGACTGGGAAAAAACAAAAACAATCACTTTGTTTAATGGAGGTGATTTTCACTAACTTTGTGTGTTTAGAATAACCAAATTCAATTATGGGGCTTTTATTTGAGTACAGATCGCTGATTCCGTTCGAGAGCCTCCTGATGGCTTTTATCATTACTTACTTTTCCATCCCATCCATTGTGCATGCGGCCAAAGTGAGGAACTTTTTTGATGTACCCAACAGCCGGACTTCGCACAGCAAAGATACACCGACACTTGGCGGATTAGCCATCTTTGCGGGTTTCGTCATTTCCATTATGATTTTTCTTTATATTCCCGACATTCCATACATTCAATATGTTATTGCGGGAATTATGGTGGTTTTCTTCCTGGGCCTGAAAGACGACTTGGTGACACTGGATCCGTACAAAAAATTCGTCGGACAGGTGATTGCCGCCACCATTATCATCGACCTGGGCGGCATCAGGCTGGCAGGACTTTACGGTTTCATGGGCATTACCGATATCGGTTACCTGGGCAGCGATTTACTCAGCATTTTTGTCATCATTGCCATTGTCAATGCCTTCAACCTGATTGACGGGATTGACGGGCTGGCCGGCGGTGTGGGGATACTGGCAAGCCTGACTTTCGGTGCCTGGTTCTACCTTACACGACACATTCAGCTCGCCATTTTAACCTTTGCCCTCACCGGTTCGCTGCTGGCCTACCTCCGCTTCAACTTATTTTCCAAAAAGAATAAAGTTTTCATGGGGGATATCGGTTCGCTGGTGCTGGGTTTTGTCATGGCCATTTTTGCCATCAAATTCAACGATCTGAACGCAAGTTATTTCGGCCCTTACCGCATTGTGGCGGCTCCGGCGGTTTCCATCGGAATACTGATTGTTCCCATTTACGATACCATCAGGGTAACGCTTGTAAGACTTTACCACAGGCGGTCGCCATTCAGCGCCGACAGGGAACACGTGCACCACTACCTGGTTGAGCTGACCGGTAGCCATAAAAAATCCACGGCCATCATCCTTGCTGCGAATGTGGTATTTATTGCCATTTCCATATTGCTGTCGCGCTTGCGCATCTACCAACTTACACTGATACTTTTTACCCTGGCTGCACTGGTGTCGTACATTCCTTTTTACCTTGTCCGCAAGAAACGCCAAGCCGCTTCCGCCGTTTAACCGGCTGATGGAAAGATTTTATTTTGACGGGCTTAAGCCCACTCCGGTTCCCCCCGAGGGGGAGGGAGCGGGACGCGCTCCGTATTTTCGGAACTGCCCGGGTTTTCAGGCTTGCGTGTTTTCAGTTGTCATATCTCTGAAAAGACTTATTTCAGGGCAGCATGTTTTTTCAATAGTGGTCAGACGACTTTCGTTTAACTTTCTTTCCGGCGTTATTTTTGTATTTTAGTTCGATGAAAAAGAAGCAATTTCTTTTGTTTACGATTGTGTTGATCGTTGTCTCCATGCAGGGGCAGCAACTTTATATTCCCCTGAACCACGATTACGATCACGAGCTGCAAAAAGAAGTTTATTCTTCAAAGATCAGGTTCCACACTTCGCTCCAGCCCTGGCAACTCAACGAGTTGCAAGCGGCCTTCAACTACGATTCGGTTGTACGGTTGAACCGGCTGGAACGAAACATCCCCAAAAAGTGGAAGCAAAAGGCCTGGGACAAGTTCCTGAACGACGATGTGGTCACCCTCCGGCACGACGATTTCGAAGTCGTTGTCAACCCGCTGATGAACTTTTCGGTGGGCAAGGAATTCAACGAGGCCATCACGCCCTGGGTTAACACCCGCGGCTTTGAGGTCAAGGGGCGCATCGGAAGGGGATTTTCTTTCCACACCAACTTCTACGAAAACCAGGCTGTGTTTGTCAATTACCTGGATAATTACGTCAACACTTGGGAGGTTGTCCCGGGACAGGGCAAAGCAAGGGAGTTCAAGACGGACGGCTTTGATTACGCTTCGGCAACCGGGTACATCGCTTACCACACCAAAAAATACTTCAGTTTCCAGCTGGGACACGGTAAGAATTTTCTGGGTGACGGCTACCGTTCGCTGCTGCTTTCGGACAATGCCTTCAATAATTTTTTTCTGAAGACTTCCGTCAATTTCTGGCACATCAAATACACGGTGCTGTACAATCAGTACCTAGATTTGTCGGAAAACATTGACGACCTCGGCTACCTGCGCAAGTACAGCACGGTGCATTACCTGAGCTGGACGTTTTGGAAAAGGGTCAACCTGAGTTTTTTTGATGCAATCATCTGGCAGACTACCGACAGCCTGGGCAATTACCGGGGTTTCGATCTGCAGTACCTCAACCCCATCATTTTCATGCGCCCGGTGGAGTACAGCCTCGGCTAGCCCGACAATGCCCTGCTGGGCATCAACCTGAGTGTGATCGTGGGCAGCCACAATGTGTTTTACGGTCAGCTCATCCTCGACGAATTCAGACTGGAGGAGGTACGGGCAGGCGAGGGCTGGTGGGGCAACAAGCAGGGCTTCCAACTGGGTTTCAAGACTTACGACCCCTTTGGTGTCAAGGGCCTTTTCTTCCAGACCGAGTACAATTGGGTACGGCCCTACACCTACACGCACAACACCAGCCTGAAAAATTACGGCCACTACAACCAGCCGCTGGCCCATCCCATGGGTGCCAATTTCTGGGAGTCGGTTTCCATCCTCAAATACCACTACCGGCGGTTTTATTTCAGGTACCAGTTTCAGTATGCGCTTTACGGCGAAGATTACGACGGCAGAAATTACGGAAAAGACATCTTCAAATCCTACGATACCCGCTATTCCGATTACGGGAATTTCGTGGGGCAGGGGCTGGAAACCACCGTTTTGTACAACGATATTTCGGCCAGCTACCTGGTGAACCCCGCTTACAACCTGAACGTGGTGCTGGGTTACACCAACCGCCGCTACGAAAATACCGACCGGACGGTTAACACCTCCTACATTTACATTGCCCTGCGCACTTCGTTAAGTAATTTTTATTATGATTTTTAATGAAGTCATTCCAAAGCATACCGCCTGATAAGGGTGTCGCGCAGTGGAACGATTTTTTCCGTCAGCTGCCGGTGCCGCCTCCCCTTTCGTTCAACCCTTCCCTTTTTGACTTTTACACCGCTTACTTTCACTGGAAGCCTTACTATTTTTTACTGTTTGACGGCGACCGTCTTGAGGGGCTTTTCCCTTTGGTGGACACCGGTCGTGCGCTTGTAAGCCTGCCCCACTTTTCGTACGGGGGGCTGTTGACGGCAAATGAAGATTGTTTCGATACCGCTTCCCTCATTGCCGAACTAACGGGGATGGTGGTGAGCGAAAGGCCCGAACCCGGTTTTTGGGCTTACGATTTTCAGGGACGGGAAAACGCCGATAAGCAGCGGATTCACATCAAAGAAAACTGTTTTGTACGCGGTTTACGGAATTTCGAGGGTACCGAAAAAAGCGACAAGCTCAGCAGTTTTGTGCAGCTGTCAGGCGGCACCAAAGAAATGCTGGCCCTTTTGTCGCCAAACCTGAGGCGAAAGCTCCGAAAAGGTATGGCCGACGGGCTGGAAACAACGCATGGCGGGAAGGAACTGCTAGATGATTTTTACAAGCTCTACGCCCAAAACATGCACAAGCTGGGCTCGCCGGTTTACGCCAAAGCTTTTTTCCGTTCATTGCTCGAGACTTGTGCCAACGGCGAGGCCCGTTTGTTTGTAACTACCCTGAACGGCAGGCCGGCGGGTGCGGCTTTTCTGATGTCCTACTTCGGTTTTTTTGAAAACACCTGGTTTGCCACCGATGCACGTTTCCACAAGCACCATGTTTCGGACCACCTGCACTGGCAAATGTTAAGCCACGCCATCCAAAAAAAAGGAAAAATATACTCGCTGGGCAGGAGCACGGTGCAGGGCGGTGTTCACCGTTACAAAAGTCACTGGCCCGTTGACGACCGGCCTTTGTACTTTTTTCCCGAAGAAAAACAACAATGGCTGAAAAAGCAACGGTGGTTGTCCTCGGCCTGGAAAAAGCTTCCCTTTGGCCTCACCCTTGTGTTGGGCCCCCGCCTGGTCAGGCACATTTACTGATCCGTATCGGCGGGCACTTTCTCTCCCCTTTTTTTCCGCAGCGCCGGCAGGCGGTATTTTTCCTCCCAAACCATCCACATGGCAAAAATCACGACGTAGAAAAACGGTCGCAGAATCCAGTCGTGGCTGAAATGCCAGATGTCGGGATTGTTGTGCATGATCACCGAAAGAATTACGATGCGCAGGATGTTGACCAGGTGGATGATGACAATCCCCAATGGGATAAACCACAATTTCTTTTTCCAGGGGCCCGGAAACAGGATCATCAGGATGGCCCACTGGTAAAACTGTTTCAGTCCGGAACAGGTACCGTTGACTTCGACCCCTTTGAGGTTTTGAAAATAAAGCGTTGTGCCGATGGTTTTGATCTCGATGCCCAGCACGTTTTCCACGATCCAGGCACTGGGAGCAAAAACTATTCGTGCCATAAAAAGCTGGGTTTCGTGAAAGGCAAAGGAGGTTCTCAGCAGTTTGAACAGGCCTCCCTGCCACCACAGGAAATGAAAAAATACGATGATCAGGGCAAAGATCATCACATCCAACAGGGCCCGTAAATGTTGGTTATTTATCGTCAGTTTTTGAAACATCATACCTGTTCTGTCAATTCAACTTTTCTTTTTTGGCTTTCAGTAACGGAAGCCTGTATTTTTCTTCCCAAAACATCCACATCAGAAACATAACAAAGTAGAAGAAAGGCCGCAAAACATAGTCGTGCGACAGGTCCCAGTATTCCGGTTTCCATTGCAGCAAAACGGCCAGCACGACAACTCGGAAAAGATTGGTCAAATGTACGACAATCAATCCGGCCGGGATGAACCAGGTTTTGGGTCGCCAGGGGCCGGGGTAAAAAACCATCAGCACAATCCATTCCAAAAACAGCTTGAGTCCGGAACAGCCGCTGGTGATACCGATGAATTTATTGCCGGCGAAGTACATGGTCTTGTCAACGGTTTTGAAGTCGATGCCCAGCACCTTGTCGATAATCCAGCTGCTTTGGGCGAAAACCTTTTCGATCATAAAAGCAGTCGAAACTTTGTAGGCATTTGTATCTGCCATCCACGGAAGTGCCAGCTTCCACAGCAGGTGAAAACCGTAGATCAAAAAAATGAAGATGCCCACGTCGGCCAGCGATCTGAGTTTTTCCTTCTCGATGAAGGCATCAATTTTATCCGTTGTTGCTTTGAGTTTCGTCATTTTCTTCCGTAGTCGGCGGGTATTTCGCCCCATTCTTTGGTGTTCCATTTCAACACCTGTACTTTTGGGTCATTTGTCTTCAGCCAGTTGACGGCCTTTTGCAGGGCGTCGAAAAGGGCGGCATTGGCCGCCGTTTTTTTTAACTTGGTATTTACCCTTTTGTTCCGTACCCATGCAATGGCTGTTTGCGAGTCGGAGTAAATAGGCATGTCCGTAATTTTGTGTTTTTTCAGCCAGGCCATCGCCAGCACTATGGCCAGAAACTCGCCGATGTTGACCGTACCCATTTTGTAAGGGCCCCGTTCAAAGAGCGGAGTTTGGGTGTCAGTGTACACCCCCCGGTACTCCACGGGTCCCGGATTTCCCTTGCAGGCTGCATCCACCGAAATGCTGTTTAAAATCGGTTTGTCCTTCCCTTTCAAATTTTGCAGGTCCTTTTTCCCTTTCCTTTCAATAATTTCCCGGTACGAGGTATTGAAAGCATCCTCAGCTTCGTCCCTGGTTTTAAACGATTTGTACTGGGCGCCATCAAAACCGGTTACCTGTTTTTTACATTCCTCCCACGAGCCGTAAATTCCCGGCCTGAATCCCCGCCACACCACGTAGTATTTTTTTGGCTTTACCACCTGACAAATGTAATATCTTTGCGAAAACCTGTGTTGTTTACCGGGAGAGTTTGATATTTGATTTGAATTTTTTGGCTGATGAAAAACCCAAGCCCGGTTACTTCCAGAAGGGGAGTTGTGGATCGAAGGGCAGGGGTGGGTCAAAAAAATGCTGAAAAAAATAAAGCCGTTGCCCGGCGAGTTCCGTCAGTGGCCGGGCAGTTAACCCGTCGGTACACACAAAAGAAAAATTACTTCAAAACCAGAAACAAATGAAAACACGATTGTTCGCCGTACTTTTGTTGCTGCTGCTTTTCTCCTGCGGGCAGCCTGTTGTTTTCAAGGAGTACAAAACTTTTGAAAACGTAAGCTGGAACCGTTTCGATTATTTGTACTTCGAGTTCCCCGTGAAAGCCGGTGACAAGCTGGACTTCTACCTTGCTTTACGCCATCACACCTTTCTTCCTTACGATTTTCTTGACGTTAACATCACCTTTTACATGCCCGGCGGCGAAATGCGCTCGGCAGAATATCACTTTGAACTGAAAGACAAAGACGGAAACTGGAAGGCCGACGCCATGGGCGAGCTCTGGGACATTGAACTGCCCATCCGCGAAGACCTTGCATTTTACAAAGACGGAGTTTGCAAAGTAAGGATGGAAAACAAAATGATCAGAACCGAAACCCCCGGCATTGTCGAGGTGGGATTGATCGCGCGCAAAAGCTATTGACCTACCATCTCCAGCACAAACAAGCAAAACGCAAGCACTTTCGGCAAGGTTGTTTTGTATGCAGTACGGCCCTCAAAGCCTTAGAACTTTTGTTGTTTCCGCTTTATTAAAAGATTCCCAAAACATTACAGATTACCGCCCTTATTTGGGCGTTTTTTTTTTGCATTTTCTTCCGTCTTTTTTGGTTAAATAAAAATCAGTTATTAGCTTTGCAGTAAGCGTTCTTTGTCAGATCTGGCACTATGGAAAAACTGAAAATAAATGATCAATAAATATTATCTGTATGAAAAAGCT
>JAJRWG010000026.1 GCA_024276895.1 Bacteroidota bacterium | reverse complement strand
TGGTCAGCAGCTGCTGGTGAACCTCCAGTCCCGACATGAACCCGATGGTATCGTAGGTTTTCTGGGTGGCTTGTTTTCGCGGCAGGTAGCCGGCCTGTTTCATGGTTTCCAGGTAATTCCTGCCCGGATCGAATTTGGCTCTTTGCATGGATTCCGTCCCCTAAAAAATAAAGGCCAAATGTAGGAAAAAAGAAGGCTGTTCGACCTGAATTAAATAACGAAGCTTTTACAAAATACCGGATTTTGTTATTTCAATCCCGCAACTGCAGGGAAGAAATACCGCCGCCGGGTGGGTGTGGGTGTGGGGGGTGGTTTTTTTGGATCCTACTATTCTATAAAATACAGGTATCCTATCTAGGAAAGCTTTCCGCCGGAGGCGGATTGCGACGAGATATCTCCCGGGAGAGATAGTTGCCCCCGGAAAAGAACCTGAAATTTGAACAAGCACCGGACTAAGGGATGTTTTCGATCTTTTCTTTCCGGATTACGGTGCTCCGCACCTTGCTCCGTTGTTTTCTGTTTGGCTATAAATATTACCGGTGCGCTGCACCTTCAATCATGTTACCAGGCTTCAGAAAAGCGTAATATTTGCAGAATTTTAAACTCAATCGTACACTGAAACCGGATAAACCCCGCGAGATGCAGGCATGTTACTCCCGGGAGACCGCTCTCTCGCCTGAGGCGAGATCGAGGTGACACGGTGGTTTTTGAGATTGCCTGACTGCCGGCAAGGTAGGGAAGCTTTCCGCCCCCGGTAATTTTTATCTTTGCAACATTCAAAATTGACCTCTTTGAACCGGAAAACCCAAATAGCGCTATTTGTACTCACCTTCTTTCTGCTTCCATTCGCAGGGGCGCAACAAAAAGCAAGGGTAAAGGTGGAACAGGCCGACCGGCAGATTTACGACGAAGCCTTCAGTAAAGAAATAGAACTGCTCATCGGGAACGTGATCTTAAGACAGGAAGGCACACGCTTTTTTTGCGACAGCGCTTACCTGAACACAAAAAAAAGGAACTTTGAAGCTTTCGGAAACGTACACATTGCCGTGAACGACACGGTGGATGTTTATGGCGACCGCATGCACTACGAAGGCGATACGCGGGTGGCCGAACTTTTCGGGAATGTGCGGCTGGTGGAAAAGTCAACCACGCTCACCACAGACCACCTCATTTACAACCGGGTGACCAAAACGGCATTTTACGACCACGGCGGAACCATCGTCAATGGCGACAACACCCTGACGAGCAAGAGGGGATACTACCACACCGAAAGCAAGATATTTTATTTTAGAAAAGACGTGGTGCTGACCAATCCCGATTCGGAAACTTATTCGGACACGCTGATCTACAACACCAATAACGAAACAGCTTATTTTAAAGGGCCTACGGTGATCAGGGGGAAGGAAAGCATCATTTATTGCGAGGCGGGCTGGTACGATACCGAAAGGGACATTTCAAAACTGAACAAACGTCCGGTCATCAGCAGCTCGGAGCAAACCATCACTGCCGACAGTATTTTTTATGATAACGCCGCTTCTTCGGGAAAAGCCTTCAGTCACGTGGAAATCCTCGACACCCTGCATCAGGTTGTCATCAACGGAAAATATGGCGAAATGTGGGACGAACAAGGCATCTCATACATTACCGACAGTGTCGTTGCCATCACTTATGAGGGGACGGATTCGCTTTACATCCATGCCGATACCATGTGGATGTATTTCGACAAAAAGCGCAACGCAAAAAGGTTACTGGCTTACTACACCGTGAGGTTCTACAGGGAGCAAATGCAGGGGAAATGCGATTCGCTGGTGTACACCATGCAGGACTCCACCATCCGCTTTTACACTGACCCTGTGCTGTGGTCGGCTGAAAACCAGCTCACAGCCGATTCCATCACCCTTTTCGTTTCGGGAAACAGGGTGGATTCGCTGCTGATGTACAACACCGCTTTCATCGTTTCCACCGACAGCACCGACACCTTTAACCAGATCAGGGGTAAAAATATGACCGGTTACTTCCGTAACAACGACCTGGTGAAGATCAGGGTGGATGGAAATGCGCAGACGGTTTACTACATTCGGGAAGATGACGGCTACCTGATCGGGATCAACCTTGCCGAGGCAAGCAGCATGGACATCCGGCTGGTGAACAGTGAAGTCAATGCCATCAGTTATAAAACCAAAGCGATGGAAAAGATGTATCCCGAAAAAGATTTCCCTCCCGAAATGAGAACCCTCAAGGGTTTTAGCTGGCAGGAAGACCTGCGCCCGCAAAACAAGTACGACATTTTTTTGGAACTACGACCGGAAGCAGCAACCGGGGAGTCTGGCGCTGACGATGGGCAGCAGTTGGTTAATGATTAAACGCGGACAAAAAAAGCCCGGCCAGTAGTTCACAAGCCGGGCGTTGGGTTGGATAAAATTTCTTATTTTTCTTCTTCAGCTACTTCGGAGGTAGTGTCAACCGTTTCTTTTTCGCTGGTGACTTCCACCGGTTTTTCGGTTTCGGGAGTTTCAACGACAGGGGGAATCACGCTGACGTAAGATTTATTGTTCCTTCGTTTGCGGAATTCAACAATGCCGTCGGTGAGTGCAAAAAGCGTGTGGTCTTTTCCCATGCCAACGTTCAGGCCGGGCCTGTGTGTTGTGCCCCTCTGGCGGATGATGATATTGCCTGCTGTTGCAAACTCACCACCGTAGATTTTTACTCCTAATCGTTTACTTGCCGATTCGCGTCCGTTGTGGGAGCTACCCATTCCTTTTTTGTGAGCCATTTTTCTGAGTTTTTCAAGCTGCCGTCAGGCGAGCCGTGTTAAACACTAATTTTTTCGATTAAAACTTTGCTGTAGTCGTGGCGGAAACCGTTAGATTTTTGATAGCCTTTTCTTCTTTTCTTTTTGAAGACCGTTACTTTATCGCCTCTGAGGTGGTTGATAAGCTTGGCGTTGATTTTGGCACCTTTTACAAGTGGAGTACCTACTTTCACCTTGCCGTCGTTGTCCACCAAAAGCACATTGTCAAATTCCAGTTTCGCGCCTTCTTCCGCGTCCAGCCGGTTGACAAAGACTTCCTGTCCCTGCTCCACTTTAAACTGTTGTCCTGCGATATCAACTATTGCGTACATGATTTTCCGTTTAGATTATTCCTGCCAATTTTGGGCTGCAAAAATACTAAAAAAATACAATTCACAAATTTTTGTTCTTAAATATTTTTTCCAGCCGTTTTTGATTGATTGATTTGTATTTACAAACCTGATGGCGGTCGTTTTCCGGAATCCTGCCTACCCCTGAATCAGTTGCTGTTCACCAGCACTTTCCGTGTGAACACTTGCTTGTCCGTCCTGACTTTTAAAATGTAAAGCCCGTTGCCGGGAAGGTAAATTTTTCCTTTGCCCTTACCGCTGTAAATTGTTTGTCCCGTCAGGTTCAGCACCAGCATCCGCATGATTTTTTGAGCCGGCGCATCGACAAACAGGTACTTATCCCTGACGTAAACAAGCAATGTGTACTCTTTTTTCAGCAACTCTATCCCCACAATAACATCTACAAAAATGGTGTCGCTGTCCTCGCCGCAGAAGTTGGTCACCTGTACGCTGTACTCACCCGTTTCCATAACCTCGATCGTCTGCGTGGTGTCGCCGGTTGACCAAAGGTACTGGCTG
>JAJRWG010000297.1 GCA_024276895.1 Bacteroidota bacterium | reverse complement strand
GGGACAGTGGATGAGGGTATTTCTGACTATCGATCTCCTGACGGCCATCGGCCAGAAAGAAGACCCTGCCCATTGCCGTTTCGAAACTTTCCTCTGGAATCCCGATGGTGGCGATTACCTGATCAGGCTGTACAAGATCACTTCCCGCCCTGGTAACCCTTACCGCTATGCGCTGTTTTACGATATTGAAGACCAGGGGTTCTGGTTTTTCGACGAAACCAGGGGGCTGGGAATAGCCCCAAACTAGTGGCAGGTCAAGTATATAAAGCCGGTTTTTGTGAAACAATACTGAATAATGATTGACCTGATTATCCAATCACTAATTGCTCTAAATCATTATGAATTAGATCAATAAGAAACTTGTACTTACAATTTATGATTGGACGTTAAATCAGAATGCGTCATTTAACAAATGACTTAACACTAGTTTACCAGTTCTCCGTTGTAATGCAGCCCTGCTCCCGGCCCCAGTGGCAAACCGAAGTACACCCAAATCAGCAGCAGTGCCGACCAGACAATGAAAAACGCCAGGGTATAGGGCAGCATGGTTGAAATGACCGTGCCGATGCTGGCACTTTTGTCGTATCGCTGAAAAAAGGCAATGATCAACGCAAAAAAGCTCATCATGGGAGAAATGAGGTTGGTCACACTGTCGCCGATGCGGTACACCACCTGCGACAACTCGGGCGAGTACCCCAGCTCCATGAACATGGGAATGAAAACCGGCGCCATGATGGCCCATTTGGCCGATGCACTGCCCATAGCCATGTTGATGATGCCGGCCAGAATGATGAACATCAGCAGCAACGGGAGGGTTCCGATGTTGATGCTCTTCAGGAAAATGGCTCCGTTGATGGCGAGTATCTCTCCCAGATGGCTCCATTTGAAATAGGCGACGAACTGTGCCGCAAAAAACACCAGCACAATGTACACGGCCAGCGTTTTAGTTGCCTTTGCCATGCCGTCAACCACATCGCCGTCGTTTTTGAATTTTCCTGAAGCAAAGCCGTAAGCCATTCCCGCGGCAGCAGCAAAAATAAACAGCAGAGCGATAACACCTTTAATGATCGGTGAGCGCAGGATGCTGCCGTCCGTGCCGCGCAGAAAACCATTTTCAGGAAGGGTACCCCAGAGCACCAGGGCTGTCAGAAAAAGGGTGACAATGCCTGCCCAGCGCAGGCCTTTCTTTTCGTTGCCGTCGAGCTTTTTGATCTCTTCGGGTTCTTCATCGCCGCTGTAATCCCCCAGTCGGGGTGCAACCACCTTCTCGGTAACCAAGGTTCCGGTAACGGCAATTACAAAGGTTGACACGAACATAAAATAGTAATTGGCCGTAGCATTGACCTCGTAAGCCGGATTGAGGATTTGTGCCGCTTCTTCCGAAAGTCCGGCCAGCAGCGGGTCGATGGTGCCCAGGACCAGGTTAGCACTAAAGCCCCCCGACACGCCGGCAAAAGCGGCGGCCATACCCACCAGCGGGTTTCGTCCCATGGAAAGAAAGATGGTTCCCGACAGCGGAATGAGCAGTACATAGCCGATGTCACTGGCCGTGTTTGACAAAATGCCCGCCAGCACAATCACAAAAGTCATCCATTTTTTGGGAGACGAAAGCACCAGCAGACGGATGCCCGCTCCGATCAGTCCGCTGCTTTCGGCTATGCCGATACCGAGCATGGCAACCAGCACAATACCCAGCGGGGCGAATCCGGTGAAATTGGTAACCATTTCCAGCATCACCCGGTGCAGGCCTTCCCTGGAAAGCAGGTTGACCGGCGAGATGGCTTCACCCGTGGAAGGATGGACGGCACCCCAATTGAAGTAGGCTGCCAGTCCGGAGATCAGCAGTATGGAAAGGGCGAAGAGGGCAAACAAAGTTGCCGGATGCGGCAGGGCATTGCCAACCTTTTCGGTAATATTTAAAAATCTGCCAAGCAGCGAAACGGATTTTTTCATGGACAAACGGGTTTCGGAAACAAGCGCCAAAAATAGGGATTTGAAATGAATGGCATTTGGAGAGCTTCTGCCTTCCGGGAAAAGCAACGGCCATTCCGAACGAAACCCCAAGATTGTTCCTTGTGAACCGGGCCCGGTCTTTTGGGAGGGCAAGTGTGAGAAATCCCCCGTGCACAACCCATACTCCGGGGAGGCTTCTCACCGCTACCGCACAGGCTGACCCACACGGTTTGGACTGATGCCTCTTTTTTAATTCAATTTGATCATCTTCACCGTTTTCACACCCGTCTCCTGCCTGCCCGTATGGGTTCTCAGCACAGCGTAATACACCCCGGCTTGCAGGTTTCGTGGCTGCCATGAAAAGCTGTGTTTGCCTTGTTCCTGATCTCCAGGGACAAAAACAGCAACCTGCTTACCGAGGTGGTTGTAGATGGTAACCCGGACAGTTGCGGGTCGCCGGAGTTCGTATGCAATGGTCGCAGATGAAGAAAACGGGCTGGGGTATAGGTAGAGAGACTTTAGCGCCCCACTGTCCCGGATATCGTTTTCTTCAATAGAAACCAGGTTTTCAGATGTCCCCAGGGTGTAATAATATCCGTGTTTAAAATTGTATCCGTAAACACTGAATAATTGATTCTCATCATCGTAAGTTCCATGGATTGTATCAGCATCTGCAAATACATTATCCGGATCGGCTAAAAGCATCAGCGCATCACCGTCGGTAATACCGAGCGTGGAGACATCAAATATTATGTTTCCCGAAAGCCCGCCATAGACTTCCATTCTCCAGACACGGTCCAGCCGGTTAATGACATCAAGGTTTTCGGGCACATCCGTATCGATCCACGATAAGTCAGCGCCGGAATGCCCGAAGATGATGCAGTCATCATCGGATATGTCATTGTCCTCCACAGAAAATATGGATGAGGAATTGGAATCCACACTCACCCAGGTGGCCGAAACATTCAGCAGTGTGTCGGTTAAACCGGTTGCCAACGGAGCTGTGGAAGTAAACCACGCCGCAGTGGTATCCATGTTCGTCAGTATCCCGTTGTTTCCGAGATCACCCGAATCGCCTGCAACGGAACCGGCCCCTTCATTAAACTTCCAGTAGCCGGCAAGATTGGACCAATAGGGATGATCAGGGGTGATCTTTTTGTGCGTCCATTCTTTAACAGTGATGGAATCAACTGCCGTGTTCCATACGCGTACCTCATCAATATGCCCCAGATAGGGAAACCACATACCGCCATCAAAGCCATCTCCGATCATCAGAGGGTCAGGACAATGCTGTATGATTTTATCTCCTGTAATTAACTTGTTCTCAGGGTTGCCGTCAACATACACCGTGGCAACATTCCCGTCAAAAGTTGCCGCAACATAATGCCATTGCCCGTCAAATACAGGCGTACTTCCAACGGACGAATGTTTTGTTCCGTCTGTCGCCCAAAGTCAAGCATTACGCTGTTGCTGGCAGTTTCCCTGACAAGATTGAATCCCTGTTGCGCAAAAAACTGGTATTTATCTACAATTCTTGTATAACTGTAATTGTTGGGATCGCCTTTAATCCAGGCCTCAATGGTGAGTTGTTCCCGGAGGTCAAGGGTGGAGTCACTTCCACAATTCACATAATCATCTGCTCCGTCAAACCATAGATTGTTTACGCCTCCCTGGGCAAACATATCAGGGCAGATCATCAGAAAACTAACTAAAAAAGGGATTAATTTTTTCATGATGGCCTCCGTTTTTTAATGATTAGATTTGATTGATAAGAGTTGGTGCTTATTCAATGATCCGCTTGAATGACCGGATTAAAAACGAATGCCAAAATACGAAAAAAAAGAGGAAAGTCAAATAACCATGCTAATTTTTAGTGATTTCAGCCCGAATTGAGGGAGTTGGGGTTTCAAAACTGTAAATAAACATTCCCCCTCCACGGCTGGCCTGGTTATTTTGAATGACGTTGTTTTCAATAACAAGATCATCCGGGTTTCTGATGGACATCAGACCCGGGGCATAACACAATTGTTCTACTCCGAATATCTACCAGAGATGTTTCAAATGATGCAAGGATTGTTTCATTTTGTGGATCTGCTGTCCGGAATTCCCGCGGGAATGAGTTCATTCAGGCAGGGGCAATTCCGAATCAAAGAGTGTTGGATCGGTAATCCAATTGGGAAGATTGAAAATCATCAGCCCTTTACATCCAAACGGATGAGCGCAAGAAATTTGGTTTGCGGATAGTATTAAAAATCTGTTGCCAAAAGTCCATAAGCATAATAAAGAGGCAAAAATGTAAGCTTTTGTTTCGCAATTTCTCCATACGGGGCGGTGGATAACACGAAACCCTTTTCGATTTCAGGATGTTCCTTAAGAATCAGATGTAAGCTTTTTAATTTGCCGGCGGCTCCTCCTTTTATTTCAACCGGATATATTTTATTATTTTTAACAATCAGATAGTCCACCTCTGCCGAACTGCTTTTTGTTTCCCGCGACCAATAACACAACTGATCAGCACCCGCAGATTTAAACTCCTGGCCTGCGAATTGCTCTGCAAGGGCTCCCTGATACATGGCAAGTAAATCATTCTTTTTAAATTCAACCGATGCCGGTAAATCATTTAACGTGCGCATTACACCCGTATCCAGCAAAATAGCCTTGAAGCGTCTTTCCGATGCAAATGCGCCCAAAGGTAAAGATGCAGGTGAGGTTGCCCTGACTTTGCCAATTACTCTTGCCATTACCAGCAATTCAAATGCTTTTTTGTTTGTAGGTCCGGTAAATTCATCGGACAGTTTGGAATATTTGATCTGACGCCCCACATGCACAGCAACCTTGTTCAATACATGATTTAAGCTTCTTTTGTTGATATATGGCGCATATTTTGAAAAATCCTGCCGGTAAGTTTCAACCAGATTACTTTGTGTTTCAAAAACATCTGCCATACTGTTTGTGTTCCTCCATATTTCAACACATTCGGGCATTCCGCCCACATACATGTATTGTCGAAGATTGTCCAGCAACAAATTATGTATCGGAACAGCTAACTTTTCCGGTTTGGCAACAATCAGTTCTGACAGCTTATCTTTCCCCGTTGCTTTCAGGAATTCATAGAAATTCAATGGATGGACATTCAAAAACTGAACCCTGCCCACAGGAAAACTAATATCCTTCATAGCGAACTCAAGCAATGATCCGGCAGCTATTATATGTAATTCCGGAAAGTCTTCATAAAAATACCGTAAGGACATGATGGCCCTCGGATATGCCTGTATTTCATCAAAAAAGAGCAAATCAGTGCCCGTGATAATTTTTGTGCCCAAAAGAATTTCCAATTCGCTTATTATTCTTTTCGGGTCAAGATTCTTGTCAAAAATCCCGAACCAGTCAGGATGCTTCTCAAAGTCAACCACATGGATTTTTCCTTTAAAACTATCATTGCCAAATTGTTTAATGGAGTAAGTTTTACCTACCTGCCTGGCGCCACGAACTAAAAGCGGCTTGCGGTTTGGGGAAGTTTTCCACGCTTCCAGTTTTTTTATAAAGGTCCTTTCCATATCGGTTGAGTTTAGAAAAACAGGGTAAAGGTAATAAATATATTTAGAAACACAAGGTTAATATGAAATACTTACTTTAGAAATACAAGGTTATTTTGAAACCAAGGTTTTAGAAACACAAGGTTACTTCCGGAATATTGTTTGAGTATTAAAGGTTTGGGGCCTTTTCCAAAGTACCCGGTTTTGGAAAAGTTATTTAAACTCCGAAGGCAGCCCGGTGCCCGACAGAGGCCCGGCGCGGGTGAATTCTTTCCTGAAATGCTCACCCAGTTTTGCCCGCTGTCTGATAAGGTTTTTTACAGTGGAATTCAAAATGAAACTCCCACTTATGAATTAAATCCGGCAAATCCTTACCTTTGCTGCGTGCAACTCCATCACCGTAAATTTGGCCATCCGGGCGACCAGCCCATTATCATCCTGCACGGGCTGTTCGGTCTTTCCGACAACTGGGTGAGCTACGGAAAGCGCATCGCGCAGGAAGGCTTTGAGGTCTTTATCCCCGACCTGCGTAACCACGGGCAATCACCGAAAAGTGAAGTTTTTAACTATCTTGCCCTCACCGATGACCTCTTCGATTTCATCGACGAGCACGAAATCGACTGCCCCATCCTCATCGGGCATTCCATGGGCGGCAAGGTGGCCATGCGGTTCGCTTTGGAAAATCCGGCCATGGTGAAAAAGCTGGTGGTTGTTGACATCACGCTGAAAGCCTACGGGCCGCGGCCGCATCACCGGAAAATCATTCAGGCCATGAAATCTGTTGACTTGCCGGCCGTGAAAACCCGCCGGGAAGTGGAAGAGCAACTCGCCCCGCTCATCCCCGAACTGCGCATCCGGCAGTTCATCCTGAAAAACCTGCACCGCAAAGCCGGAAACAGCTTCGAATGGCGAATCTACCTGCCGGGGATCGAGGCAAGTCTGGGCGAAATGTTCGATGCCATTGACACCATCATCAAGTTTGAAAAACCCACACTTTTCATTAAGGGAGGGGCATCCGATTATATTTTGCTGGAGGATTTCGCGCAGATCCGCTACAACTTTCCTAAAGCCGAAATCATTACCATCGAGGGCACCTCGCACTGGGTGCATGTGGAAGCCGCGGAAAGATTCTACCTGCTGACCTCAGGTTTTTTGACGGGAAATCCCTCCTGGTACAAAGAGGCACTCAACGCAAACAACTCATGATCGCGGAACAGCTTAAGCAAATCGAAGAAATAGCCCGCACACAGCAACTCGAAACGGTTTTGTCACAGACTCAGCCGTTACACAAACTGCTTACCGAAAACGAACAGCTTGAAGTTGCTGTTTTGGGACAATTCAAAGCCGGGAAAAGCTCTTTGATCAACAGTTTGCTCCATGAGGATGTTTTACCCGTGGGTGTACTGCCGGTGACGGCCGTCATCACCAGACTGGCTTACGGACCGGAAAGAAGTGCCACCGTCGAGAAACTGAATGGCGAAGTGACGAAAATTCCGTTAAGTGATGTCGAATTCTTCATTACCGAGAAAGAAAACCCCGCCAACAGCAAAGAGGTGCGCCTGGTTGACATCCGCCTACCCCAACAAAATCTGCGAAACCTTCGCTTCATCGACACCCCGGGATTGGGCAGCATTTTTAAACACAACACGGCCGTAACCAAAAACTGGTACAAAAACATCGCTGCAGCCCTGGTGGTCGTCAGTGCCGTTCAACCCCTGTCGGAAAACGACTTGGAGCTGATCCGTGCGGCTATTGAGCAAAGCCCCGAAGTGGCACTTATCCTCAGCAAATCCGATTTGCTCAACGGCGCGCAGATTGCCGGGCTCACGGAGTTCATCAATGCGGGTACCCGCAAAGAATTCGGCAGAGTGTTCCGGATTTTCCCCTTTTCCATCTACCGGCACACAGCTGAGTACCGTCAGAAAATCGAACAGGAGCTCTTCCGAAAGCTGGCCGGTGAAGCACCGGAAACCAACCGCCGTATTGCCCGCCACAAGCTGAATTATCTGGCCGTCAAAACCAAAACCTACCTTTCCATCAGCCTGAACCTTCAGGACAAACAGGAGGATGAACGCAGGGAACTTCGCGGCAAGATCATCGACGAAAAACTGAAACTGGAGTTCGTGAAACAGGAGCTGGCTTTCATTGCAGAGCATTACAAAAAATCCACAAGACCAAAGTTGGAAATCGAGCTTCCCGGAAAGCACAAAAACAAGCTCACCCGAAGACTTGAAGATGAATTGCAGGCCAATTTCAACGGATGGAAGGGCAACCTCGGCAAACTGTCGCGCAAGTACGAAAACTGGTTGCGACTGAGTATGGCCGATGCCATGACGGCGGTAGAGGCCGGCGAAACAACATTCATACAGCAGCACGTGGATGAATGCCGCGATCACTTCAACAACTACCTTTCCGATTTCAGGGAACGGCTGAACCAAAACCTGGAAAAAATCCTGGGACTGCGCATGCCTGAAGATGATTGTAAAATTGAGGTGCGGCCCATGGAAAAGGCCAATATTTCCGTTTCGTGGGCCTTCGAAAGCCACATCGACCTGTTGTGGTTCCTGATTCCCATGCCGGTTTTCAGGAAGTCGTTCGAAAAATATTTCCTCCGGAAAATTCCCGGCGAGGTGGAGAAAAACCTGTACCGGCTGGTTTCGCTGCTTACCAACAACATCAACGCAGCGATCGACAAACTACAATTGCAGTCGCTCAATTACCTTGTTTCGGAACTTGACAGCGTAAGCAAAATGCTGGACGAACCCCTGCCGGAAAACCGAGACATCAGAAAACAACTCCATTTGCTGGAGAAGATCATGGAAACGGTGGCAGACTGAAATACGAAAAAGTTACACGGCTGCACCAGCCGGGCTTTTAAAAATGTCCTACTTTTACCCACCTTAATTAATTGATCACATCCCGCCAACAGCGGGAATTAAAAATTCAAAACATGTTTAAAAAAGAAGTTTACATTGATAGAAGAAACCGTTTAAAGCAGGAGTTGGGCTCGGGCGTAGCCCTCTTTCCGGGCAACGTGGACGCGGCCTTCAACTACCCTGCCAACCAGTACCATTTTCGCCAGGACAGCCATTTCCTGTACTTTTTCGGCCTCGACCATCCCGGATTTGCCGGAGTGACGGATGCCGACACGGGTGAAGATTATATCTTCGGAAATGATTTTGACCTCGACGACATCATCTGGATGGGCGAACAACCCATAGTGGCCGACATGGCTGCCGAAGTTGGAATTACCAACACGGCACCGTACGCCGAACTGGTATCCTTCCTGAAAAAAGCTACTGACGAAGGCAGGAAAATCCATTTCCTTCCCCCCTACCGTGGCGAAACGGTGATCGAGCTGACCCGACTTTTGGGCATCCCCAATGCCGAAGTCAAAGGCGCTGCCTCGGTTGCACTCATCAAAGCGGTGGTGAAACTGAAAGAAATTAAAGACGAATACGAAATTGCCGAAATCGAAAAAGCCATAGACATTGCTTACGAGATGCACACCACTTCCATGCGCATGGCCATGCCGGGCGTGGTGGAACAGGAAATTGCCGGTACGATCGAAGGCATTTCGCTGGCGCTGGGCGGTCCGGTTTCCTTCCCGATTATTCTCAGCATGGACGGACAAACCCTGCACAACCACTACCACGGCAATGTTTTGGAAGAAGGCCGGATGATGGTAACCGATGCCGGTGCCGAAACACAGTTGCACTATTCCAGCGACATCACCCGCACGGTGCCCGTCGGGGGAAAATTCAACCAGCGGCAGGCCGAAATTTACCAGGTGGTACTCGACACCAACATGGCAGCCATCGAAGCCATCCGTCCCGGCATCAAATACCGCGACATCCATTTTCTTGCTGCCCGCACAATCGTTGACGGCCTGAAAAAAGCAGGTTTGATGAAGGGCGATACGGAAGCTGCCGTGGCTGCCGGTGCGCACACCCTTTTCATGCCCCACGGCCTGGGTCACATGATGGGTATGGATGTCCACGACATGGAAGGCCTTGGCGAAGATTTCGTGGGTTACGACGAAAACACCAGGCGTGCAAGCGAATTCGGCACGGCTTACTTACGCCTGGGCAAAGAACTCAAACCCGGTTTCGTGCTGACGGTTGAACCCGGCATTTATTTCATCCCCGCGCTGATCGACCAGTTCAGGAAAGACGGAAAATACCTGGATTTCATCAACTACGACAAGGTGGAAACGTACAAAGACTTTGGCGGCATCCGCATCGAGGACGACATTCTTGTAACTGACACCGGCTACCGGGTGCTGGGCAAACCCATCCCGAAAACCATTGAAGAAGTGGAAGCCGTGATGGCTGACCCGCTCAGGTAAAATTCTCAAGTCGTCAGACCACTGCAGTTTGATCGCGCTAAACTGCAAAGAACGTTTTACAGTGGTCTGACGACTTGGGGCTAATCAAAACCCTCTATTTCAACTCCTGCAAAGTACCGTTCACCGTGATGCTTGCCCCGCTCTGCAGGGTCAGGCTGTAACAGCTTGCCGTTGTTGCAGCCTGCACAACGGGAAAATTCCCGTTAGTCGGCGACGTTGGAATTACTACTTTAAACGATGAATTGGGAACAATCCCCGTTGACCAGTTCACCGGGTCATCCCAGTTGGTATTGGTTCCGTTCCATGTTGTGGTGGCGGGCTGAATGTACAAAGAGTAGTCTTCCACTTCACCGTCAAATCCTGTCTCGCAGGAGGTTGGGTCAACATCGAATTTTGTGGAAACCCGCATGATTGTCCTGCCCAGCACTGCATCGGCCGGCACGGTAATGCTGAGTGGTGATAAACTTGTCTGGCCATCACTTACAGTGAAAGCGGTACCCAGGTCAAAAGTTTCACCAGGATCAAGAAAATCGCAATCATGGTTCCAGTCAATCCAGGCCAGGGTATGGGTTGTGGCACTCCCATCCGTATTTACCCGGACAGTGAGGTCGTATGTGCTGCCCACCTCAAGCCCGGTTGACAAGTTGGTGTAATCGCTGTAACCTGTGGTTTTTGTCGAAGTGTTACTCAAGGTGTTGAAGTCAACAAAAGTAGTACTTGTCTGAAAATCGTTGTTTCCGTTGGAAGTGCAAGGGCTGCACGGGGTGGTTCCCGTTGTGGTGTCGTTTCCGGTCAGTCCCGGTACGTAATAACAACTCTCTGCACTGAAATATTCGTAAATCGAAAAATAGTAATCGGTAGCCGGATCGAGCAGTGTTACCGTCACCGAAGTACCCGTCCCGTTGTAAACGACAAAATTCCCGGTTCCGATTTCATCACCGGTTCCGAAGGCATGATCTGCATTGTACACTGTACCCGAAACAGGGTTTGCATCCACGGCGCTGCCTCTGTGGGCGACAACCAGCACCTGGTCACCGTTGCCCCTGGTCCAGTTCACTGACATATCGTTGTCGTTGACAGCGGAGGTCGAAAAAGAAGTCGTTTGCGCCGTCGGGGGTGAACATGAGCCGATAATGCTTATTTCGTCGATGGCCATGTCCGAAAAGTAGCTTGAACCCGTTACCCCTTTAAACCTGATCACCACATTATTTGAGGACCCATAGGCCGCAAGGGACACCACTGCCTGCACCCATTGATTACCCTGGTTGCCGGATTTACTCCAAATATCTCCCGACCAGGTTGTACCGCCGTCAGTGGAAACCTGAACCGACAGCGTGCCCATGCTGGAGCCGTACATGTGGTAATAGAATTGCAGTTCGGGATTGGT
>JAJRWG010000296.1 GCA_024276895.1 Bacteroidota bacterium | reverse complement strand
TGAACTTTTCCAAAGTTTGGAACTTTGGAAAAGTTAGAGCTTCCAAAAATTTCCTGCTCGCTTCATCTGTAAGGTATTGAAATTTATACCGACAGATTAACTACTTTTGCAGCCAAATTATTGACCGCTTAAAACGGAACAAATGAAAGTAAAAACCTTGGTGTTAATGGCATTCCTGACCTTCGCGGCAAGCCTGAATGCGCAAATCCTGGAACCCGTAAAATGGAAATACACTTCCAACAAATTGTCAGATACCGAATTCGAGCTGGTGTTTACCGCCAGCATTGACCGCAACTGGCACCTCTACTCGCAGGACATTCCCATGGCACCGCCGGCCACCACCTTTACATTTGAGAAAAGTCCGGACTACGAGCTGATTGGAAAAGTTGTGGAAGAAACCACACCCGTTGAGGAGTACGATCCTAACTTCGACATGGTGTTGAAATATTTTTCCTTTGAAGCGGTCTTTAAGCAAAAGGTTAAGTTGCTGGCCCCTAAAGCCGTGGTGAAAGGTTCGGTAGAATTCATGAGCTGCGATGACACCAGATGCCTGCCTCCGGCCGACATGGAATACAGCTTTGAACTGGAAAGCGATGCCATTTCGGCGACCCCCCAAAGCAAAATCCTGGAACCTGTTAAATGGGATATCAAAACCGAAAAAACAGGCGACAAAACCATCGACCTTTTCTTTACTGCCCACATTGACGAGGGTTACCATTTGTATTCGTTAAATGTACCTGAGAATGGTCCCCTGCCTACGGTTTTTGAATTTGAGCCTTCCGATGCTTTTGAAACTGTTGGTAAAACTTCAGAAGTGACCACCCCCGTCGAAGAATATGACGAGGTGTTTGAGATGAACATCAAATACTTTTTAAAAGAAGCCACCTTTAAACAAACCATTCATCTGACTTCGGAAGCAGAAGACATTCCAGTGCTTGGCGAGATTGCCTACATGGTCTGTAACGATGTGGGCTGTATTGCTTTATACGAAGACATCGAATTGCACTTTGACGGTAAATCCGGCGAGTTGATCGAAGCAGGCGAAAATGCCGGAGAAAAAGAAACCAATGCTGCCACTAAAATTTCGGCCGACATCCTGGGCAAGAAAAAATCGCTGTGGGGATTCTTCCTGCTGTCGTTTCTGGGCGGACTGGTGGCCATCCTTACCCCCTGCGTCTTTCCCATGATTCCCATGACAGTTTCCTTTTTTATGAAAGATGGAGAAGACAAAAAGAAAGGTAAATTCCAGGCGCTGCTTTACGGTTTCAGCATCATTGCCATCTACACCTTTATCGGTTCGGTACTGGCGGTGGTTGCCGGGCCAAATATCGCCAACTGGCTGAGTACCCACTGGTTGCCCAATATCTTATTCTTTTTGATTTTCGTAATCTTTGCCTTCTCGTTTTTCGGTATGTTCGAGATTGTGCTGCCCAGTTGGGCCGTCAACCGGTCGGACGAAAAGGCCGACAAGGGCGGGTTTATGGGGCCGGTTTTCATGGCGCTGACCCTGGTGCTGGTTTCTTTCAGTTGTACGGGACCCATCGTGGGAACCATCCTGGTGGAGTCGGCCGGTGGCGCGGTCATTAAGCCAATTGTCGGCATGTTCGGCTTTTCGCTGGCTTTTGCCCTGCCATTCACGTTTTTTGCCTTCTTCCCCTCGCTGTTGCAGGGCTTGCCCAAGTCGGGCGGCTGGTTGAACTCGGTGAAAGTGGTGCTGGGGTTTTTGGAGCTGGCACTGGGATTGAAGTTTCTCAGCATTGCTGACCAGACCTACCACTGGGGCATCCTTGACAGGGAAGTTTACCTGGCCATCTGGATCGTGATCTTCTTCCTGCTTGGTGTTTACCTGCTTGGCAAGATCAAATTTGTCCACGACTCCGACGTCCCATACGTTACTGTTCCGCGACTGATGCTGGCCATCGTCACTTTTTCATTTGTGGTGTACATGATCCCCGGCATGTGGGGTGCACCACTCAAAGCGCTTTCGGGATATATCCCGCCCCTAAGCACCCACGATTTTGACCTGAACAACGTCATCCGCGAAAATGTGAAAGCTTATGCGGGTTCAGGCGGCGACGGCGGCGCCGAAGTGAAAGAAATTTGTGAAACGCCCAAGTATCACGATTTCCTGCACCTGCCTCACGGACTGGAAGGTTATTTTGACTACGAACAAGCCGTGAAGTGTTCCAAAGAGCAAAACAAGCCTATTTTTATCGACTTCACCGGGCATGGTTGTGTAAACTGCCGTGAAATGGAAGCCAATGTATGGTCGGATCCCAAGGTGCTGAAAAGGCTGCGGGAAGATTACATCGTGCTGGCACTTTATGTGGACGACAAAACCAAATTGCCGGAGGATGACTGGGTGACTTCGGAGTACGATGGTAAAGTGAAAAAAACCATCGGTAAAAAGTTTGCCGATTTCCAAATCAGTAAATTCAGGGTCAATGCCCAGCCATTCTACGTGCTGATGGATGCCAATGGTGGCGTGCTTACCCAGCCCCGTGCCTACAACCTTGATATTGATGCTTTCATTCAGTTTCTGGACGAAGGGGTGAAAAATTATAAGGAGGGGAAGACGGTGTTTAAGATCAAGTAGGGAAAAACTTTTCCAAAGTTCAAAACTTTGGAAAAGTTTAAGAGCTTCTCGCTTTGGAAAAACTTGCCGGCTACTCCCCAAACTCCGACGTAAAATAAAAACGGATGTCCGTGTATTTGTCCTGTGCCATCTGCAGGGAATAGGGTGAATCAGCCATAAAAACCTCGCGGCCTTCTTTGTCGATGGCAATCTGGTTGGC
>JAJRWG010000295.1 GCA_024276895.1 Bacteroidota bacterium | reverse complement strand
TTTGACAAACCTGGTGACTAATTCAATCAAATATGGCAAAGAAGGCGGGCAAACACAAATCGGGCTGTACGACATGAACGAAAAGATTCTGGTTGAGGTTTCCGACAACGGCATTGGCATCGACAGCAAGCACCTGCCCCGCATCTTTGAACGTTTTTACCGCATCGACAAAAACAGGTCAAGAAAACTGGGCGGGTCGGGCCTCGGACTTTCCATCGTGAAACACATCATCGAAGCCCATGGTCAGGCCGTGAATGTGCGCAGCACCTCCGGTATCGGCACCACCTTTGGGTTTACGTTGGAAAAGGGTAAGTAATTCTCTATTGAGGAATAAGCGGGTCAAATTGTCCTCAGGGCATCCACAGGCACCCAGCCCACGCTGCCGTCGGGGATTTTGATCTTTAACCAGCCCTGTACCTTGTCGAGCACTTTGACTTTCGTCCCTTCGTGAATCACGAACAGGTCAACTGAGTTGAGGGTGGGCGAACTTTTTACGGTAATGGTGGGGGTAAAAATGATGGCCTCCTTGTGCTCCTTACTGAAATAATACTTTTGTGATGCAAGGCCAAAAGTTCCGATGCTCAGCAAAAGGAACAGTAAAGCCAGGTAGAATGAAAGCTTACGCGACGCCCTCGATTTCGACAACACGAAAACCCCGATAAAAAACAAAAGCACAATCCAGCAAACCAGCGAAACCACTGTCCAGGTGTTGGCATCAAAAAGATTGTAAAAATAATTCCACCAGTGTTTGTAGAACAACACAGGCACTTTTTCAATTTTGTCCACGATCATGCTGTTGGCAATGCCAAGGTTGTAGGCGATGTCTTCATCGTTGGGGGCCAGTTTTTTTGCTTTTTCATAAAAAAGGATAGCCGAGGGCAGGTCGTTGTTTTTATAATAAGCGTTGCCCATGTTGTAGTAAAGCGCTGCCGACTCCATACCGGTCGCAACAATTTGGCTGTAAACAACAAGGGCGGAGTCGTACAATCCCTCGTTGTACGCCTTGTTGGCAAGCTGCATCAGTGCCTGCTCATCCTGCCGGGCAGTTGCCGTCAGCCGTGCAAAAAGCATCAGCAAGAACAGGACGGCCATCGTTATTTTCTGTTGTTTCATCTTCTTCTTTACTTGAATGCTTTTTCGGCCTGAGTGATGGCATGCATGGCCTCTTCGTAAACCGATTTGATCTTACCGCCAGAGTCGCCGGGAGCAAAGCGGGCAAATTCGATGTTGTTGAGGGTGTTCACAAAATTATCCACAACCTGCTCACCTGCTCCCTTATCCATCAGGGTTTCCTTCACCGTATCAATGGAAAGCACGGCCTGAGGTATGCCGAACTTGTCGGCAATGTATCCCCACAGTGCCTGGGCAATTTCGTCGTAAAACTCTTTGTCGTTTCCAGCCTTCATGAATTTGGCTGCCTTTTGCAGTCGTCCTCTGGCTACTTTGTTGGCTTTGCGGGTCTTCATCATCCCCACATCGCCGCGCTGCTTTTCCCTTTTTTTCCAGAGCGCTACGAAGATCAGCAGAATCAAGGCCGGAAGCGAAACCAACAGATAATAAGTTGTGGAGGCAAACAGGAAATCATTTGCCTGCCGTAGTTCAGAGTCGCCGGTTTTAATGTGCCGGATGTCCTGGCCGATGTAGCGGATGTCTTCCTGGGCCGAGGAACTGTACGAAACCGCCGGCGAACTTGCATCACCCTTTTCAACGTGGATGGTGTAGCGTTCGGTTGTATAGGTGTGGTACTGTTTGTCCCTGGGATTGAAAAAACTGAAGCTTACCGGCTCGATGACAAAATCGCCTGCATTGCGCGGAATGGCCAGGTACTCAAACTTCTTCCGTCCCGATACTCCTTTCTCGGTGGCCACAATCTTGCTGCTGGTTTTGGGTTCGTAGGTTTCAAAATCGGATGGAAAATGTACTTCCGGAGGATTAATGAGTTCCAGGTTTCCTTTGCCCGAAAGACCGATGGTCAGGGTCAGGGCTTCGTTTGCTTTCAGCGAATTGTTATCCAACTGGTCGGTAAAACTGAAATTGCCCACAGCGCCGGAGAAGCCTTCAGGCTTACCTTTTTGCGGCAAAGGTTTTACATTGAGCGTGATGGCATTGGACCGCAGAGGGACTTCTACGTTGCGGACGTTCCTGTTGAAAAAAGGATCGTTAAAAAAATCTTCGAAGGGATCGTTACTACGCCGGCGTTTGCTTTGTGTACGTACCTGCGCCACGATTTTCATGTCCACCGGATCAATGGTGATCTTACCCGATTTCTGCGGAAAGAGTGCATATTTTTTCAGCTCGGCCACATGGTACTGCTGGCCGTTGACCGTTTCATTGTACTCGATGTAGCTGGTGCGGTCCTTCAAAAGGTCCTGTGCCCAAAACCCCCGCAACGAAGGCTCTTTGGTGAAACTCGGCGAAGAAATATTGATACGGAAATAAATCTTGTACGTCAGGATCAATTGCTCACCCAGGTAAGGATTTTTCTTACTGACGACTGCTCTGATAAATACATCATCATTTTTCACAGAACCGTCTCCTGAACTTTTCTGGCTGCTCCCTCCGCTGATTCCCTGCTGCTTTCCGGAGCCCTTGACAATCTTGATCTTGATACTGTTGGATTGATAAGTCTTGCCTTTGACATTGACCGTGGCCGGAGGGATGGTTACATCCCCTTCAGCAGTGGCCACCATCACAAAAGTGTAGGACTGGGTGTACGACTGCTGGTAGTTTCCGTTGATGATCTGAATACTCGAACTGGTTGATGTGTTTGGGCCCGACAACTTCTGAAGCTTGGTTCCGAAAGCAGGTTCGGTAAAAGCTCTTCCTTCTGCATTCAACTCATAAACAATGCGAAACCTTTCGCCCACCTGCACCACTTGTTTGCCGGTTCCAACCAGCCGCACTTCCTCGTCAGCCCTGGCCGAAACCAGCGCCATGAGAAAAACAAACAGCAATAACAGTTGTTTGGTGTTCACCTTGTTTAAAAAATATTTCACCAAAAGTATCATTTATTAAAGCACAAAACTTAAAACCCAAATCACCAATCTCCAATCACTAATCACCAATCAATATCCGTCTTTTTCGTTTTGGCAGCTTTGGCCTTTTGTTTCTGCAATTTCTTCAAAGTCTTTTTCTCGTCATTTTTCAAAGCATCCAGCATGCGCTGCGCGTCTTCTTTCGAGATTTGCTGCGGTTGCTGCTGCTGATTTTTATCTTTCTGTTGATCACCCTGATCATTTTTATCCTGCTTGTTTTTGTCCTTATCCTGTTTGTCCTGCTTATCCTGATTCTGGTCTTTCTTATTCTGATCTTTGTTTTTGTCTTTATTCTTTTCCTTGTTTTGATCCTTGTTCTGGTCTTTATTCTTGTCCTTGTTCTGATCCTGATTCTGCTGCTGGTTCTGTTGTTCTTTCAGTTTCTTTTGAGCGTAAACCAAGTTATACTTTGCGTCCTGATCATCAGGTTTCAGCCGCAATGCATTCTTGTAAGCTTCAATACTTTCCTTGTATTTTCGTTTCTGCATCAGGCTGTTGCCCAGGTTGTAGTATGCACCTGCCTTTTGCTCATCAGTGTGCTGCCCTTCGGCTACTTCGCCAAACAGCTTTCCCGATTCCTCATAATTTTTCTGCTCGTACATGGCATCACCCAGGTTAAAAGCCCCCTTAAAATAACCCGGGTTTTCTGACAGGGCTTTGCGGTATTCAATTTCTGCTTCCGTATAATTCCCTTCTTCAAACTGCTTGTTTCCCTTGCGTACCATCTTCTTCTCGCTTTGCGCGGAAAGTTGTACGGTCAGCAGGCCGAAAACAAAAAGTAATATGCCAAATTGTCGTTTCATTTTAATCTTCCTTTTTTCCAAAGAAGTCAAACCTGTCAGCCCATCGCGATTTGCGGCGTGCAACAAGCAACTCGAGGGTTAGCAAAAAGAGTGCCAGCCCGAGATAAATCTGGAAGCGGTCTTCGTAATCGGTGAACTGTCTGGTTTCGATTTCCTTTTTTTCAATCTGACCGATCTCCTCGAACAACTTCCGCAGGCCGGTACTGGCATTGTTTGCCCGGGCGTAGGCCCCGTTTCCTGCGGCAGCAATCTGGCGCAACATGTCTTCGTTCAGCCTGGTGATCACCGTTTTGCCTTCACGGTCTTTCTTAAAACCAGTACGGTTTCCGTAGCTGTTGTAAATGGGAATGGGGGACCCCTCCGGCAATCCCATGCCAATGGTAAACACCCTGATACCTTTTTCTGCTGCCTTTTTTGCCGCACCGATGGCGTCGTCCTCGTGGTTTTCACCGTCGGTGATCACGATGATGGCTTTATTGTGCTCGCTCTCGTCAAACGATTCCGTTGCCATGTTGATGGCTTCGCCGATGGCCGTTCCCTGGGTGGGGACGATCTTGGTGTCCACAGCCGAGAGAAACAGTTTGGCTGCCGAGTAGTCGGTAGTCAGTGGGAGCTGTTTGTAAGCGTTTCCTGCAAAAATAATGATGCCCAGCCGGTCGCCTTCCAGTTTATCTATCAGACTGGCGATGGCCATTTTCGCTCGTTCCAGCCTGTTGGGCTTGATGTCTTCGGCAAGCATGGAGTTGGAAACATCCAGTACCAGCATCAGGTCGATGCCTTCGCGCTTGATCTTTTCCAGCTTGGAACCGATCTGTGGATTAGCGATGCCCACAACCAAAAGAACGTATGCCAGCAAAACCAAAATAAATTTAAAGAGCGGTTTCCCGTGCGAGACCTGCGGCATGAGTTGAGCGATGGTCTTTTTATCGCCAAAGTGCATGGCAGCCCGCTTTTTCCAGTTGTTGTAAAACCACCAGGCAAACAGAAAGAGCAGCAGGACTGTCAGCAGATAAAAATATTCCGGATGTGCAAACCTGATCATCAATTACTTTTTAAATTCCAAATCTCAATTCTCAAATCCCAAATAAATTCCAAATCCCAAATCTCAAAAACCAAAAGGTTTCCCTCTAAAGGCAGAGCTATTCTACCTGTTTCAGCCCGTTTGATTATTGGTATTTTGAACATTGGTAATTATTTGTTATTTGGTTATTGATTATTGTTTTTTCGCTTAATTGATTATTTTTTTTTAAGGCCAAAGCCTGAAATACAAATATCTCAGCAAAATTTCCAGGGTAAAAAGCGCCAGTGCCCAAAGGGCGAAAGGCAGGAATATTTCGTGTTTTTTCCTGAATTCGGTCACGTCAATCTTGGACTTCTCCAGCTTGTCGATCTGGTCGTACACCTGGCGTAGTCCTTTGTTATCGGTAGCCCTGAAGTACTGTCCGCCGGTAAGTGCGGCAATCTGTTTCAGCAGGTCTTCGTCAATTTGAACTTCCATTTGCTGGATGTGCACCCTGCCAAACTGATCCTGCACCGGATAGGGTGCGTAGCCTTTTGAACCCACACCGATGGTGTACACTCTAATGCCAAACATTTTGGCCAGTTCCGCAGCCGAAAGCGGGTCGAGCGAGCCCGAGTTGTTCACGCCATCGGTAAGCAAAATAATGACCTTGGAGATGGCATCGGAATCTTTCAGCCTGCTCACCGAGGTGGCCAGCCCGTCACCGATGGCAGTACCGTCTTCAATCATGCCGCTTTTTACTTCCCTGAACAAATCGTAGATCATGCGGTGATCGGTAGTCAGCGGCACCTGTGTAAAGGCTTCGCCGCTGAAGATCACCAGGCTGACGCGGTCGTTGGGACGCTTGGAGATGAACTCCGCCGCCACCTCTTTGGCCGCTTCAAGCCTGTCGGGTTTAAAGTCGCGGGCCAGCATACTTCCGGAAACGTCCAGCGCCATGACGATGTCAATTCCTTCGATGTGGATATTTTGCTTTGAAGAGGTGCTTTGCGGACGGGCAAGTGCCACGATCAGCAAGGCAAGGGCAAACATCCGCAGGGCAAATAAAGTGTGGACGAGCCATGTCCTTGGGCTTTTGGGCATGCCGGCAAAAACGGCCAGGCCCGAAAACCGAAGGTCGGGATTGCTGTTTCGGTGCCTGAACCAATACCAGGCGATCAGCAGCGGAATGATCAGCAGCAGCCAGAAATACTCGGGGTTGGCCCAGGTGTCAATCTTAGCAATCATTTTCCTTCTCCCATTTGGGGTTCAACATTCCGTTTTGGGTTGTCTTCAGCCACCGGAACTACTTTCGTTTCATTGACAAAATCAACACAATGATCCAGGCTCAGGTCGTTTTCGAGGGCCGTGGGTCTTGCTTTGGCGAACTTCACAAGGTCAGCCAGTTCAAGTGATGACTTCAGCTTGTTCGTGACTTCGCTGTTCACTTTCTGATGCCTGAGTGCCTCCAGGATTTCTTCCGTCGTCATTTCAGGCGCATCGAAACCGTATCGGCGTTCAAGGTATTCCCTGACAATGTCGGTAAGTTGGGTGTAGTACAGTTTCAGCCTCCCCTGCTGCCAGATGCGCGCCAGGCGCAATTCTTCCAGCTTTTCGATGGCGATCACGTGTGGCGGAGCAAGCGGTCTGGACCGCGGTCTGAAAACAGGCTGATTTTTGCTGCGTTTGCGTAAGTACCAGATCAACAACACAATCGCAGCAATTACCACGATTCCAAGCAAAACCCATGGCAGCACTTCCTTCAGGGTGTAAGGTTCTGACACCGGCCCTTTGATGACTTTAAAATCCTGCGCAGTGTCCACCACCGGAGTGTAAACCTGCAGGAAAAGCTTATTGGTGTTGGCCGGAAAAAGAGCCGTGTCGCCGGGTCTCCTGAAATGGAAAACCACGGACGGGATTTCAAAGAAGCCCGAATCAAAGGAAGTGATCTTCAGGCGCTGCCTGAGAACGATTTGGTCGTTTTCAGTGATGGTGTCAATATTTTCTTTCGACAGGATCTCAATGTGTTTCGAAAGGGTGTCGGCCAGTTGGGGCCAAAGAATGTCAAAACCTTCCGGGACACCGATGCCGATTTCCATGTTCAGATGGTCGCCAATCATGATTGCGTTGCTGTCAATGGAAGCAAATGCCCCGGCCTGCTGGGCTTTCAGTGGACGCAGGTTCCCCGTCAGCAAAACAACGATCAAAATGACAATGGTTTTCTTCATCTTCCTATCTTCTGGCTCCTCTTTTCTTAAACAAATTGATCAGCGGTTTTACGTAATCTTCGCCTGTGTAAACTTTCACCATATCCACGCCGTTTCGCGAAAACAACTGGTCGAGTTCGGCGCGTTTTTTCCTGGTACACGCTTCAAAATGCCGGCGCACACTTTTGCTACCGGTGTCAACCCAGATTCTTTTTCCGCTCTCAGCGTCCAGCATTCGTACGAGCCCCAGATCCGGGATGCGTGTTTCGTGCTGGTCGGTTACCCGTACCGCGATGATGTCGTGGCGGAAGTTGGCAATTTGCAAGGCTTTGTCCAAACCTTCGTCCATGAAATCGGAAATCAAAAACACAGTGGCTCTTTTTTTAATGGCATTGGTCAGGTAGCGCAGCGCTTCGGAGATTCTGGTTCCCTTGCTTTCAGCCTTGAAGTCGATCAACTCGCGGATGATGCGCAGGATGTGCGTCGTGCCTTTTTGGGGAGGGATGAATTTTTCAATCTGATCGCTGAAAAAAATCACCCCAACCTTGTCGTTGTTCTGAATGGCCGAAAACGAAAGCACGGCGGCAATCTCGGTGACCAGATCCTGTTTGAGTTGCTTCTGCGTACCGAAGCTGTTGGATGCGGAAACATCGATCAGCAGCATAACCGTCAGTTCCCTCTCCTCCTCATAGATCTTGACAAAGGGGTGGTTGAAACGTGCTGTTACGTTCCAGTCGATGTTGCGGATGTCGTCGCCGTACTGGTACTCACGCACCTCGCTGAAAGCCATCCCCCTCCCTTTGAATACGCTGTGGTATTCACCCGAAAAGATCTGATTGGACAAGCCCCTGGTCTTGATCTCAATCTTACGAACCTTTTTGAATATTTCCTGTGCGGTCATTTTTTCAGTTTCCAGTCTTCGGGCAACAGTCTTTAGCCTTCGGGCTCATGCATGCCTCCAGTCTTGTGTCTCCTTGTCTCGTGTCTCCTTGTCTCGTGTCTCCTTGTCTCATGTCTCATGTCTTCCAACTCCCAACTTCCAACTTCCAACTCCCAACTCCCTACGGCACCTCCACCGTATTCAGAATTTCGTTAATAATATCTTCGCTGGTCACGTTCTCGGCTTCAGCTTCGTAAGTGAGACCGATGCGGTGGCGCATCACATCGTGGGCCACGGCGCGGATGTCCTCAGGAATGACGTAACCCCGGCGCTTGATGAAAGCGTAGGCTTTGGCGGCCAGTGCCAGGTTGATGCTTGCCCTGGGTGAGGCCCCGTATGCGATCATGTTTTCGAATTGTGCCAGTTTAAAGTCTTTTGGGAAGCGCGAAGAGAAAACGATGTCGGTGATGTAGTTTTCAATCTTTTCATCCAGGTAAACCTCCCTGACGATTTCGCGGGCTTTGAGGATTTCGGCCGTTTTGATTACCTTGTTGGTTTTGGCCTGTGCGCCCGTGATGTTTTGCCGCAGGATGATCTTTTCCTCCTCCTGCTTGGGATAGTTGATGACAACCTTCAGCATGAAACGGTCAACCTGAGCCTCGGGCAGGGGATAAGTTCCTTCCTGCTCGATGGGGTTTTGTGTGGCCATCACAAGGAAAGGTTCATCCAGCTTAAAGGTGGTTTCGCCGATGGTTACCTGACGTTCCTGCATGGCTTCCAGCAAGGCACTCTGCACTTTGGCCGGCGAACGGTTGATTTCGTCGGCAAGGATGAAGTTGGCAAACAAGGGGCCTTTTTTCACCACAAACTCTTCTTTTTTCTGACTGTAGATCAGCGTTCCCAGCAGGTCGGCCGGCAAAAGGTCAGGCGTAAACTGGATGCGGCTGAATTTGGCATCGACAATGTTGGCCAGCGAGTTAATGGCCAGGGTTTTTGCCAGTCCCGGAACACCTTCGAGCAAGATGTGTCCGTTAGCCAGCAAGCCGATGAGCAGCCTTTCGGTCATGTGTTTTTGCCCGATGATGACTTTGTTCATTTCCAGTTGGATAAGATCGATGAACTGACTCTCGCGCTGGATTTTCTCGTTCAGTTCCCTGATGTCGGTTTCTAACATGTTTTCGGTTTTAAAAATTTAAGCGCAAAGATAAAAAGTCATTTTCCTTAGTTGCTGTTAATTTATGTTAAACAGGGCAGGAAGCAACAACAACAAAGCCTTTTGTAAATCAACAAAGTAAAATCACCGGACAGCCGGCCGGATACCATATTTGTCAACAAAAAAGCTTACATTTGAAGACCAAACGAAAACCCGATGAAAACCTTCGCCCCCGCCCTAAGCTTTTTTTTGCTTCTTGTTTTGATGTTTTCTCACTGTAATAAAAACAAAAACAATCCTCCTCCCCCAGAACCGGTTTACCGCCTGGTGTTTGAAGAGTTTTCAACCCTGTCGGGCGACAAAACGATCCGGGAGTTTTCGTTTGGCGGTAATAAGTTGTCGCACGAGGAGTACAGGGAAGCAGGTGAGCGAATTGTAACCGATTACGCATATGGCGAACAGAAAGTCATCGGCGACAGCCAGAACTTTACCGACACTACCCTCACCGGACTGGGAAGAACCGAATATCTTTTTGAGAACGAATTACTGACTGAAATTAACACATTGAAAAAAACGGAAAACGGCTGGCAGAATACCGGCAATACCGAATTTACTTACGATGGCGGGAAGATCGTTCAGTACATTGAAACCCGCCGGTCAACACCTTACGCCAAAGGCATCTATCAGTACGCGGACAACAAGCTGGTCAAATTTACAGGCTACAGGTTTGATGGTGACTGGACGCAGTGGATTGAGGATGAATTCGTTTACAAGGGCGACACCCTCAAAGAATCGTACTGGACAATTGATTTAGTTGGGGTACTTCGCATGAAAATGGTGTACAGTTACGAAAGCGGATTGCTTAATCAAATCTTCTCTTACGCTTTTATTAGCGGCGAATGGAAACCTGCATACCTGACCGGTTACACTTATGACGAATATAAAAACCCGGTGAAAGAGGAGGTCAGGTATGCCAACGACTCTTCCCTGTTCCATTCAACAAACTACCGCTTTGAAGAAGGGGAAAGCAACCTGGAAACACTCATTTACACCGGCTTGCCGGACACTCCAGCACTCAGCTACCCGAAACCTGCGGGGGTTTTCCCCAACCGTCACCTGCTGCAAATCATGATTGAAAAAAATACGCTGCCCTGATTAGGTTTTTGATTGTCCGGGAATTGGTTGAATCGGGGAATTGGTTGAATCGGTTGAATCGGGGAATCGGGAAGTGGAGAGTTTTTTAATCGCTCAGCAAGGGTTTGATAGTCCTGCCGAAAGGGGTGATGGCAATGGACATGAGCTTGAAATGCTGCTTGCCCCAGGGAAACCCAATGATGGTGATGGTAAGCAATATTCCGAAAAACACATGGGTTAGTGCAATCCAGAAACCGAAAAAGATCACCCAAATCAGATTCATCAAAGTTGAAAAGCAACCGCCGGCCATTTCCGTCCGCTCCACTGTACTGCCAAAAGGCCACAGTGCCAACACACCCAGTTTCATGGCCTGCAAGCCGAAAGGAATACCGATGACAGTAAGCATCATGGCGATGCCAGAAGCAAAATATTCAATGGCGATGGCCAAACCGCCGAAAAAAAGCCAGATGAGGTTTCCAAGGACTTTCATTTTTCAGGGACTTGCGTTTTGTAAATGTCGCTGAGGGCTTCTTCCAGCTTGTTGAACCGGAAAGTAAAGCCCTGCTCCGTCAATCGCTTTGGTTTGATATTCAAACCTTTGAGCAGCAGCTCGTTGGCCATCCTTTTGCCCAGCATGATCCTCAACAAAAAAGATGGCGTTTTCATAAAGGCCGGACTCTTGAGCGCTTTCCCCAGGGCTTTTGCAAATTCTTTCTGCCTGACGGCATTGGGGGCGGTGAGGTTGTAAGGACCGCGGCATTTTTCATTTTCTATCAGGAATCTAATGGCCCGCACTTCGTCTTTGATGTGAATCCACGAAATCCACTGTTTGCCGCTACCCATGGTACCCCCCAGTTTGTATTTGAACGCCTCTACCATGAGTGGCAGGGCGCCTTCTTTTCCATCCAGCACAAGCCCTGTGCGGATATAGACCAGGCGCGTTTTGTCCTCCAGGGGATGCAGGGCTTGCTCGTGCTCGCAACCCACTCTTCTCAAAAACCCATGCCTTCCCAGCTGTGATTCTTCATCAATCTCTACATTCATTCTGCTGAAGCCGTAAACCCCCATTCCCGAACCCTGGATTACAAATCCGATCCGGTGGTTGGCCACCTCAAACGCTTTCAAAATAATGCGGTCGATATTCAGCCTGCTGAATAAAATATCACGTTTTTTCCTTTCGGTCCATTTGCCGCTGACCGGTTCGCCGGCAAGATTCACAATGCCCCCGGCCTCTTCGAACAGTGGGCCTAGATCTTTCCAGCCGGTAGGTTTAAATTCGATGAGGCTGGTATTTTCAGGCATGTTTGCCTTATGTTTTGAAGGATCCCTGCTAGGAATAACTATTTCGTAACCGTCCCCAAGCTCTTTGATCAAGTGCTTCCCAATAAATCCGCTTCCACCAAAGATGATGATTTTCTTCATTGTACAATGGTTAGTTCTTAAAATACCGGCTTCCCGAATTGTATCTTTTCCGCAATCTGCAAGCACGGAAAACATCTATCACAAATCCCGTTGCGAAATTTTCACGCTACGGTTGAGCCAAAACGATCTGACCATTGCAGCCTGAAAAAAGAAACTTATAGCTTGCACCAGTCCGGAGGCTGCAACAGATTAACCGGTCTGGTCAGGAAGTTCATCGATAGCAGGTCATTCACAAAAAGTACCCCTGGCAATCCAAAGGGTTTTGACTTCGTAGCTTAATTTGCCTGAACGGACGGCAGGGTGCTTCTTAAACAATTTACCGGCCTCGCCGGCACTATCCGTATCCAAAATCACAACGCCGTCAAGCATATCACCGAAATAACCCTGTGCAACCACTTTCAGCTTGTTGCTGAGTTCATACATAAAAACGCGGTTGTCGTGACGAAGTTGTGCCAGGGCATCGCTTGCGTCAGTGTTTTTAGTGAACCTGATCAGCTGGTAAGTCACCATTTCGCGGGGCTCTTTGGCGCCACACATATTGCCGTAGGCCAGATTGAACGGGAAAACCTCGACAATAAATCTGTTGGCTTTTACGGCCGGGTCGGTTTGTAAAAAGCCTTTGGCCTGTTCCAGGCTTTCGGCATGCAAAATGAACATGCCTCCCCCACCTTCGAAAGGCCCGGCAGCAAAAAGTTTACCCTCTTCGGCCAGCTTGTCAATATTTTGCAGGTGAGCAGCCTGGATTTCTTCAGCTTTCTGGTCGCTTATGGTTTCCCTGTCAGGATTTGTGTTCAGAAAAACAAAGTAAAGGTTCTCGTTGGTCTGCGCTGCAATGCCTGTTATAAAAAGTGAAAAGGCAAACAAGACAATAACTTTCTTAAACATAACTATAGATTTAAATAATGATGTAAAATTACTTCATTTACCGTTACCACAAAACAGCAAACTTCACTCTTCTGATCTCAGCAGCAGAAAAGGCACGGATTCTTCGGGCTTTACTGGAAGTCTTTACCGGCCTCTTTCATTACGTTGTAGTATGACTTGGCCCAGTAATTCCTCAAGCCAAAGCCGCCGGGTTTGCCCAGGTACCTGTTGGTTTGGATGACTTTTTTGCTTTTGATATCAAAAAAAGTAACCCAGTAGGCGCCCTGCAGATTGGGTTTACTGAGGCTTTCAACGATAAAAACAAGGCCGATGCCCGGATCGTCGTTGTCAGTTGTGTAGCTGTTCACGATTTCCTGAACCTTTTCAGGACTCATGTGGGTGGATTTGAAACCATCGTCGGTGATGCGGTCCCTGAGCTTGACCTTGACTTTGTCATTGCGCTGGTTCATCATGTCAATATTCAGCTTTACGTCTGCACTGAAGAATTTGTTGAGGTTGTATTTTTCCCGCTCGACGACGATCAGGTCATTCCATGATCTGAATTTTGACTTTAAGTCGTAAGGATCCGGAAAATCGATGGGTGTTAGAAAGTAGGCATCGGTGTAATCGAGACCGTACCATGTGAAAGTGTCCGCATTGTAGAGGTCATCGGAGGTTTGAGCTGTCAGAAACGATACAGACAGCATGAAAATGGCTGAAAATAAAATTGTTCTTTTCATTTTTGATAGATTTTAGGGATTTCTTTTGTCAACAAAAATAAGTGGTTTTCGTGTTAAACGGGTCATTTGCTGACGGAAAATCTCATCTTTTAAAAAAAGCCGGACTTCGGGTGCAACCCGTAACTTTGCCCTGAAATGATCTTTGATGATCGATTCCAGGTCTTTGTGAGGATTGTCGCACCCTGCCCTGATGAGGATTTCATCAGTTCCCAGGGGACCGGTGCTGACCTCCACAATGTAATTCTCAATTTCCTCAATGCCATTAAGCACATCGTAAATCGCAGGCGGATAAAGGCTTGTGCCCTTAAATTTAAGTAACTGCTGCTTGCGTCCGATGACGGGTCCCAGACGCATAGTCGTTCGCCCGCAACTGCATGGCGCGTTGTAGTGGTGGCAAATGTCGCCCGTTTTGAACCGCAGCAAAGGCATGGCTTCAATACCCAGGGTAGTGATGGTTACTTCACCTGCTTCCCCCTCCCCCACCGGATTGTTGTTTTCGTCCAGGAATTCAACGATGATCATCTCGGGATGGTGGTGTCCACCCTGTCCGGCCTCACACTCCGTAAAAGCCGTGCCCATTTCAGTGGAAGCATAAGTTGAGTAAAGTTTGATGTCCCATTTTTCAGCAATTCGTTGCCCCAGGGTGTTGAGCGAAAAATCCGGGTTACGGATGGGCTCACCGATACAAACGGCTTTTTTGATGCTGGTATTTTTGTAGTCGATGCCATTTTTGATCGCGTAGTCAATCAGCTTTGGAATGAAAGACGGAACGGTAACAAGTCCTGTGGGTGAAAACCTGCGGATGGAATCAAATTGCTGCTCAGGCAAACCCGGCCCTACCCTGATAATGCCGGCACCCAACTTGCGCAGCCCCAGGAAATAAGCCATCCCGGCCATGAAACGCTTGTCGAGGGTCAGCATGAGTTGGTAAATGTCATCTGAAGTTGTGTTGGCGCAGCAAAACGAAATGTACTCGTTGTACGCCAGACGGTCAAGGTCGGCGTCCGTCATAGCAAAGGTAACCGGTTCGCCGGAGGTTCCCGAAGTGGTGATTAAATCAACTACACGGTTTTTGGGCACACATACAAAATCATCGTTGTGCCGCTGCAGGTAGTCTTTGCTGGTTACCGGAATGGCCGTCAGGTCTTCAAGCGTTTTGATCTTTTCGATGCGGATGCCGTAACTTTTGAAATGCCGGGCATAAAATGCAGAATGTTCCTGCAGGTATTGCAGCAATCCCGGAAGGCGGCTTTCCTGGTAGCGTTTAATTTCCTTCAGTGGTTTGATTTCGATTCCGGGAAGGTGCATGGTTGGTTTTTCTTGCGGGTTTTAGCTTCTCAATTTTTTTCTTTCTGCTTGATTCGTTTCAACCGCTCCCGCACTTCTCTTCTCAGGGTCAGGTTCTCAAACTCCTTAGCCAATGCAACCAAATAAAACTTTTTGGCTTTTTCGTATTCCCCAAACGTATAATAGTAATTACCGACCAGCATAAAACCTTCGTAATACTGGGGATTCAGCAGGGTTAACTTTTTAAGGAATTCCTCCTCGCGGTAAAGCCTTGATTTTTCTTTGATATTTTTTTTGAGCTGCTTTCTGAGGTTTCTGTATTCCAGAAAATCAGCATATTCTTCGCTTTGAGAAAACGGGTCTTCGGGAACCAGCAGGGTGGTGTCGTAGAGCACCGTGGGTTGCCCGGAGGCAGGGAATTCAGCAAAAACGGAGTCGAGGTTGTACGCCAGGTAAGTACCCAACTGATAAGGATCCGTAGAAACCCATACCTCCCGGCTGGCAGGCACAAAAATTACGCTGTGGTGCGAAATCATTTGAGCCATGGTTTTTTCATTGCCGATGCCGATGTTTTCACCGTCCATCCCGTTGTGGTCCCTCAATATAGCCGCTGCACGCAGGTACCCGATGCCGTCGGAAGCAAGCAGCAATTGTTCACAGCGTCGCTGGCGGTAAAGTGAAGCTGATTCGGTGATGTATTCCAGGTTCTTTTCATCGTTGGCAAATACCTCGCTCTGAAAGTGATTGGCAGAAACCAGGAAATCCCGGTTGGTTTCGAAAATCCCCTGTTTCGTGGGTGACTTTTCAATGACCAGGGCATCGTCGTCAGCAGCCGAGGCAATGAGGATGGACTCGGAAACAAAAGTTTCGCGACTTCCGGCAATGGCGATGGCTTCATGGATGTTTCCTGCATACTGCAGAATCTCCCTGGCCAAAAGCGATATGGGTGTGGCAGCCGCAGTGGGAATGTCCGATTTGGCCGCGTTGATGGTAACGGTCAGCCCCTTTTCATTCATCCCCGACACCACTCCGATCATGCTTGCCCAGGTGAGGTACATGAATTTGTATCCTTTTTCGGGGTTGACAAAGGTCACAATCTTGTTGCGTGCAAAATCATCATTCACAAAAAAATCGAAGTTTCTGCCGACAATCAAGGAGCCATCGCCGTGCCGGCAGTTGGCCGCAAACGATGTGCAGCCCACCAGCGCCAGGTCTTTGAGTGCATGGCCTATGTCGTGGGCGGCGTGGTAGTTGAGCATTCTTTCGTAATTGGTGCCGATGTATTCGTAACCAGGCGCTGCCGAGAAGGACACGCCATAAATCTCCCGCTGGTACTCGTCGGTGATATGTTCGTCAATGTCGCGGTTGAACCAGGCCGTAAAATACTTCAGAAATTTAAGCCAGGCAGCCGACGGCACCAGTTCGTTGATCTGTTCCACAAAAGCATCTTCCTGGATTTTAATCAGTTCCCTGGTGAGTTTGCCGTTGGCGACACCCATATCAAACGGCTTGCCTTCAAGGTACATCTCCCACAGCCCGTACTGATTCTTTTGCAGGCGGTTGTTTCCCAGGGTGTAAAAATCCGGTGCAGGGTTTGCACGCTGTTGTTTCAGTGCGGATTTATCTGTAACAACGGGCGGCTCCAGCCTGGTGTCCACTATGTACCAGGCCGTTAAAGCGCCCAGTACCAGAACCAGTCCGATAAGGAAGTTACGCAAGCGGCGGAGCCCCCGCCCTTTTCTTTTCTTTTTTTCAGGCATTGTTGACGGCATTAATTAAATCCTGCAAAGACACAAACTCGGCACAGGTAAGCAGCGAACTCATGCTGACGCCCATCATTCCGTGAAGGTTCAGGTTCTGCCCCGTAAAGAACAGGTTGGGGATCTTGGTCCTTGGTGAAATGTAGGAAGCCATGGGGTGACGATAGTCGCGGGCTGTGCCGTACATGGCCCCGTCGACTGTACCGATGTAGTCGCGGTAACTCAAAGGTGTCGAAGCCGTGTAGCCCACAATATTTTCCTTGATTTCGGGGAACCGTCGTCCCAGCAACTCAATCATTTTTTCCGATTTTTCCTGCCTCCACTCCTGGTAATCGCTACCTCTTTCCTCCGGCCTGAGGTCTTTCCAGCGTGCTACTTCATCAAATTTCATGTAAGTTAAAATACCCGCACAACTGATGTATTTGTCATTTTCAGTAACTGGCGAATTGTGCAGGAAATAATGTTCCGGCCATTTCTTTTCATCGTAGTACGAGGCATACCAAACATCGTCGCGGGCAAAATACTGGTAGTTGTAATTGCGGTAAGGAACGAGGTCTTTTTTCAGGTTCAGGTGAAGTCCAAAAGCCGGCAGGGTGTGCTTCAGTTGGTTCATCCGGTTGCGAAATGCTTTCTTGATGCGCCCCTCTTCGATCATGCCAAGCGTTACAGCCGGATGCACGTTTGAAATAAAATGTCCGGCATAAAAACGTTCGCCGTTTTCGGTTTCA
>JAJRWG010000294.1 GCA_024276895.1 Bacteroidota bacterium | reverse complement strand
TGCCAATACTGTTTTTCAACAATTTCGGCACATTGCAGGCGCGTATGTGGAGCCCCTATTTCGTCAACATTGCCGAACTGAGGAAAAAGCAATTGGTTTTTTCGGAGTCGGTTTATGCAACCGATTGGGCAATACATATCTTTGGCAAAAAAACCATTGAACAGATCACTACGCTAAAACGCTTTGCCCAACAAAAACCCAAATTAAAAGACGACATAAACGACACAATTACAAATATCCGAAAAATATTTAACCAAACAGATAGCATTCACAATGTGAAAATCAACACTGTACGGAACCTGTTGATGGGATATGAGGGGAGCATAAGCCGGCATTATTTCATGGCCATAAATAAAATACTGCCCGATAATTTTGTTTTTGAAAAACGGAGCCGGCGCCCTGCCATGGACTATTTCAACGCCGCCCTCAATTACCTTTACGGCATGACGTACAGTATTGTGGAAAGCGGGGTTTTTGCCAAAGGGCTAGACCCCTTTATCGGGGTTCTGCACACCGATTTTTACAGCAAGCCAACTTTGGTTTATGACCTGATAGAGCCCATCCGTCCCTTGATCGACAGGATTTTGATTGAATTAATTTTGGACAACAAGCTTGCCGAAGTGCATTTCATAAAAAAAGAACAGGGCTATTGGATAAGCAAAGGGGGAAAGCGGGTCATCATACCTTCGTTTAACGATTACCTGCAAAAGCGCATACTGAAAGACGGCAGCGTAAAACGCCTAAAAGACCATATATACGCCGAGAGCAATATGTTGGGCAATTTGATAAACGAAACAATAGAACTAAAATGATTTATTTGCTGACCTACGACATAAGCTCAAATGCCATAAGGGCAAAAGCAGCAAAACGAATCATCGCCGAAGGCTACGAACGCTTGCAGTTTTCTGTTTTTGTGGGCCGGGGCAACCCCAAGGCGAACAAGCCCCTTTGGGCCGGGTTGAACAAATGCCTGGAAACAGAACCAACCGCGAAATTGTTTGTGGTTGCCATAACCGAAAACAATTTTCGTAATATGTTAACAATTGGCAAAAACAATCTGGACGTATGCTACCTGCTGGGGAACAAAAACACTATGTTTGTATAATCCCGAAGCAATAAACAAAGTTCATTGACATATTGAAAAAAAGTATTATTTTCGGGGCCTTATGGTAGTTTTGCAAAAAGCACAAAAAAGGGCACAATGCCGGATAAGGGCATTTCGCATACTAATATTTATATGATAGTTAACTGTAGTTTAATGCTTTGCAAGAAAGAAGGCTCAAAATGCATAAGGAAATGATACTCCGTTAAGACAGGACACCATCTCCCATTGTTGCGCTATAGGCACTCAAAATGCATAAGGAAATGATACTCCGTTAAGACTCAAGATTGGAAAGGCCCTTTCTCCTCATCTCAAAATGCATAAGGAAATGATACTCCGTTAAGACTTTGTAAACCTTGTTGCCCTTAAACTTCTCACCTCAAAATGCATAAGGAAATGATACTCCGTTAAGACCATTATTACTGCGGTTGAATGTTGGGAACAGATATCTCAAAATGCATAAGGAAATGATACTCCGTTAAGACCGCATGCTGTCAATGAGAGCGATATCCAATCTTACTCAAAATGCATAAGGAAATGATACTCCCCGCCTGCCAATGCAGGGATACGGCTGTGGCGGGCAGGCGTTAAGACACTTCACTGTCTACAACGGCGTCCTCAAAGCAACCTCAAAACGCATAAGGAAAAAGTACTCGGGGGGGGGCTTTGCAAAACACACTCTATTTTATTCAATACAAATCCCCGTACAGTGGCTGGTGTACGGGCGATGAGGCCTGCCGGCAGTAGTCTTTGCGAATCGGACGTGTTGACCAGTTAAGGCTTTTCCTTTTCAAAAAATCCTTCACTCCCTTACCGCAAAGCAGGCGCTGTTCCGTTCAGGATGACAATTCTCGGAAGCTTTGTAAAGAGATCAAACTGCTTTCAGGAAGAAGGAAAACCTTAGTAGCCGAAAAAGTAAAAATCAACCCGACCTTATTACCTTATTTTTTTCCGTTTTCTGAAATATCCGGAGGGAGCGGGAGGCAGGAAAAAGTTCTTAATAACTGCCAAAATACTTCCGTAACAACCATTCGAGCGAGAGCAGGGCAAGAATGAGCAGCAGCACAAGGGGTAGTTTATGCAGGGCCGAGAGCTGTTCCTCGTAGTAAATCCTGGCAGCCTGGTCGTCTCGCTGTCGCAGGAGGCGGGGAAGACTTTGTAGTTGGCCGGCTTGCAGCATTTTCCCATCGTGTCCGGCAGCCAGCCTGAACAGCATGCGGTGGTTGGCTTGCAGTGCGCGACCCTCCAGCGAGTGGCTGCTGACCACAAACTCGCCTTTTGCGCTGTAAGGGTTGCTCCCAAGGGCCGTTTGGGCACGGTAACGGTAAATCCCTTCGGGGAGGTAATTCAGGTTCAGGCGGTAGTTTTGTCCGTAGGGCGAAAAAACGTAATTGAATTGTTCGCCATCCTCGTTGGTCAGCTGCAGGCTTACATCCACATCGTTCACCGTTTCGTAAGCCTGGTTATACAATTCTGCCCGGAGGACCACATTTTTGTAACTGGAATAATTTCCTTTGGTAATGACCCTGAAATGCCGTTTGTCTTTGCGTGCCATGAGCAATTGCACGGTTTTGTCAACAAAGGCATCGAAGGCAGCGGTGTTCCCGTCCTCCCTGTAATTGTGCATTCGCCAAAGCCAGAGACCTTCGCCGGTAATTACTCCTGCTCGTTGTCCCGTGTTAATGTTAAAAGCAACCAGCGGAAAGTCTGTTGAAATATTTTTGATTTCCTGGTAGGCGAAAACAGAGGTTCCGGCTGTGGAGCTGTAATTGCCAAGGGGTACCTGCAAAGGAGGCAGGTTTTCCAACTGGCGGGCAAGCTCCGAAGGGAAGGTGAAAAGGGAAAATGACGGATTGATGTCCATGCGCGCTTCCTCAAAATTCCCCACGGCCGACTGAATGTTAAATCCTTTAAAATGTTGATTAAAACCTGCGCTCCCGGAGGTCCTGCCCAAAATGTAGAGGACGGGAATTTCTTTTTCTTCCAGGGTCGAAAGCAGTGTTTTTACGGGATGTGTTTTTGAGGGCAATTGATGTAAAATAACCAGGTCGTAGTCCGTAAGTTTCCCTTTTAATTTACCGGCGTATTGTATTTCAGCCAGGTAATTTTTCTTTTTCTCAATGCTTTCTTTGAGTGCCCCCAGGTCGGGATGGGGCGCATCGGCAAGGATCAGGATTTTTTGCCGGTTGTTCAAAACATCGATAAAAGTACTGCGCCGGTTGTTTTCCTTGTTTAGCTCCCCGGCTTCAGTTTCGAGGCTTATCCTGATGTGCTGTTTGCCGGGCTTCGCCGCTTTCAGGGTGAACCGGAATGTCTTACTGAAATGGAGGCTGCCGATAAGAAATTGTTTGCTTACCACCTGTTTGCCAAAGGCATAAACACGCAGCACGGCCTTTTCACCTTTCAGGTCGGTGGCACTGATGCTGACCTCCAGGGGAAAATCATCATCAAGGTAAACCAGTTGGTTGTAGCGCAGATCGGCAATTTTTAAGTCCCTGCTTAGGCCCGTATCTCCCAAAGCGATGGTGTAGATGGGAAAACCGATGGGTGAAGCCGCATGCAAAGGGTCGATGCCGCGGTTGAAAATGCCATCGCCAAAAATAACCAAAGCCCCGACCTTAACGCCGTTGTAATTTTCGTTTAGCTGACTGAGCATCCGTGCGTAATCCGAAGTTTCTCCTGAAAAGTCAGGTTGTTTTGCAGCTTTTGTATCCTTGTCAAAGATCCAGAATTCCGGTTCGTAGGAATCGGACAATTCATCAGCCATGGCATCCGCCTTTTTTAAGAAAGAAGGGTAATCAAAAGCAGAGTCCTTTCCCATGGCCATGGAACGGGAGTTGTCAAAGGCAAAGATCAGCACCGGTTTTTCAACAACTTTGTGCTGCGTACGCAAAAAGGGCGAGAGCAGCAAAAAAACCAGCAGGCTGACGGCCAGAAACCTGAAAACAAACAGCACGGCCGTCCACACAGGGCTTAGTTTGTTGAGCCTGTTGCGGTAGTACAGCAAAGCAGCGTAAACCAGGCCGGTTAAGACAACCGGAATGACAGTCCACCACGGATAGGAAAGAATTAAGTCAGGGAACAAGGCTTTTGGTTTAGGGTATGGTGTTTTGCGTTACGGCTTATCCTCCTTCGTTGCGTTAAGGGGGCAGGCGACTTTTCCTAAGTACTCATTCCGCCACAAACATTGATTACCTGTCCTGACACATAAGACGAAAGGTCGGAGGCCAGGAAGGTAGCCACGTCGGCCACATCAGCGGGTTTGCCCGAGCGGCGCAGCGGGATGGTTTGTATCCATGCCTCACGGACATCCTCTTTCAGTTTATGGGTCATTTCCGTTTCAATGAAACCGGGTGCGATGGCGTTGCAGCGGATGTTACGCGAACCCAGCTCCTGTGCGATGGATTTGGTGAAACCGATCATCCCCGCTTTGGAAGCGGCGTAGTTCGACTGGCCCGCATTGCCGTTAACACCTACCACCGAGCTCATGTTGATGATGGAGCCCACACGTTGCTTCATCATGATGCGTTGCACGGCTTTGGTGAGGTTAAAAGCCGATTTCAGGTTGACGGTAAGCACCATGTCCCAGTCGTTTTCCTGCATGCGCATCAGCAGGTTGTCGCGGGTGATGCCGGCATTGTTCACCAGGATGTCAATCCTGCCAAAGTCGTTGACCACATCGGTAACCAGTTGCTCGCTGTCGGCAAGCGAAGCTGCGTTTGAGGCATAACCTTTGGCTTTTACGCCTATGGCCTGCAGTTCGCTTTCCGTCGCTTTCATGTTGTCGTCCATATTCAAATCGGAGAAAGCCACGTCGGCTCCTTCACTTGCAAATTTGAGGGCGATGGCTTTTCCGATACCGCGTGCCGCTCCGGTAATGAGGGCTACTTTTCCTTTCAATAATTCCATATTTACTGATTTAAAATTTTGGTCAAAGATAAAAAATCTGGCCGTACGGTTTTTAAGGATTAACAGCGGATTATCCCGGATTTGCTTTTGTCCTGAGTTGCGAAATGATGACGCCTGTTAGCATGAGCAAGCCTCCGGAGGCAATTTGCAGGTTAAAGGCTTCGCCGAGGATGAGGATCCCCCCGACGGCAGCAAAAAGCGACTCCAGGCTTAAAATAATGGCAGCGTGCGCAGGGCGCGCCTTTTGCTGTGCCACAACCTGGAGAGTGTATGCCACACCCACCGACATGAGTCCGCCATATAAAATAGGTATGGCGGCAGCCTCCACATTTGTCCAGTGGGTGGTTTCATAAGCCAGCGACACCAGCCCGCTTAAAACCGAAACAACCGCAAACTGCAGGGCGGCAAGTACCAGCACATCTGTTTTTTTGGAGAAGTGTCCCACCAGCAAAACATGTCCTGCCCAGAAGAAGGCGCCGGCAAGCACCAGGCCGTCGCCCGGTTCCAGGTGCAGGCCTTCCTTCACCGACAACAGGTACAAACCGGCCATAGCCACAAATGCGCCAACCCAGGTGAGCGGGCCGGGCCTGTGCCGCCAGAAGAGGCCCAAAACCGGCACGATGATCACATATAGGCTGGTGATAAATCCGCCATTTCCTGCAGTGGTGTAAACCATGCCTGCCTGCTGCAGTGATGCACCTGCAAAGAGTACCAGTCCCGTTGCCAGGCCACCTGTGAGCAAAAGGCGGGGCGGCAGCTTAACTGAAGCAACTGTTTTTTTGTTTTTACGGAAGTAAATCAAAGGCAAGAGGGAGAGGCTTCCGAGCGCAAAGCGGATAGCATTGAATGCAAAAGGGCCGATGTCTTCCATCCCGGCACGCTGGGCAACAAAAGCAAGTCCCCAGATAACGGCTGTCAGCAACAGCAGTAAATTCGATTTGAAAACGGTCAGACTCATGATTTTATCGGCTGCAATTTAACAAATAATAAACGGCAGCCGGGTCAGATGCTTGCAATTCCTGTGTATATTTGCCTTTTGGTCAGTCAGCCGGGGATGATTTTTTATGGAGCAGGACTTTTACAAAACGGTTAAGGGTGTTTCCGAAGGCCTGTATAAAGAAAAAGGTAGTAAATTTATCGCCAGGGTTTTTCCCGCTGAGTCGGAAGAGGAAGCCAGGTTACTGCTGGCATCAGTCAAAAAGGAGTTTCACGATGCACGACACCATTGTTATGCTTACCGCATCAATCCCGAAAAGGAAGAGTTCAGGAGCAATGATGACGGTGAACCCTCCGGAACGGCAGGGAAGCCCATCCTCAACCAACTGCTTTCATTCGGCTTGTTTAACGTACTGGTTGTTGTTGTCAGGTATTTCGGAGGAACCAAACTGGGTGTCAGCGGATTGATCCTGGCATACAAAAATGCAACACACGATGCCCTGGAGCGGGCTGAAATCGTTACTGTCTTTATCACCAGAGCGTTGGAATTGTCATTCGAATACTCCCTGATGAATGATGTGATGCGTATCGTAAAAGATGAACGGCTGCAAATAACCGGGCAGCAGTTTGAGATGATCTGTAAAATGAAAATAAATGTAAAAAAAAATGACCTTGAAAAGGTAGTCAACAGGCTTAACAAAGTAAGGGGATTAACTGTAAGTTTGCTGAAAAACAGCTAAATAAATTGAATAGGTCTGTGCACCCTCAGATACAACAAAAAAAGTCAAAAGTCAACCGAAAAAAGTGTTTTTTTTCATTTTTTTTTACACGACTTTTGTTCGCATCGTTTGGGAGACTCGATATAAAATCAAAGCCCTTTGATTTTTAATTATTTACACATGAATTGATACACCAAAACATTTATTATCGAAAACACATTTACCAAAAATGGGAAAAAAGCATGTAGAGGTTTGGGAGAAATGCTTAACCGTCATCAGGGACAACGTGCCCTATCAAAGTTACAAAACCTGGTTTGAACCGATAGTACCGGTAAGTTTAGATGAGAATATCCTAACCTTGCAGGTTCCGAGTCAGTTTTTTTATGAATGGCTGGAAGAGCATTATATCACCTTATTGAAGAAGACGATTAAGAAAGAACTGGGGAAAGAAGGACGCCTGGAATACAGTGTGATTATTGACAGTTCCTACAACGATGCAAAGCCATTGTCGGTGCATTACCCGACATCCGACAGAAAAGCTACCAAAAACAAATCTGTTTCCATGCCCATCGACCTCAACAGGGGTAAATCCCGGGACATTCCTAATCCGTTTATCATCCCCGGCCTTAAAAAGATCAAGGTCGATTCTCAGTTGGTTGACACCTACTCATTTGATAATTTTGTCGAAGGCGATTGCAACCGCCTGGCCCGCTCGGCCGGTTGGGCCATTGCCGAAAACCCTGGAAAAACCGCTTTTAACCCTTTGCTCATTTACAGCCAGGTCGGCCTGGGAAAAACCCACCTTGCCCATGCCATCGGGTTGCAGGTGAAAAGCAATGATCCTGACAAGATCGTCCTTTATGTCAAAGCCAACGAGTTCATCAACCAGTACATCGATTCGGTGAGGAACAACAACCAGAACGATTTCATCCACTTTTACCAGATGATCGATGTGTTGATCCTTGACGATATTCAGTTTCTGGCCGGTAAAGAAAAGTCACAGGATGTTTTCTTTCATGTTTTTAACCATCTTCACCAGAACAACAAACAGATCGTACTGACCTCCGACAAGCCGCCCGTCGAATTGAAAGGCATGGAACCCCGGCTGCTGTCACGCTTTAAATGGGGGCTGGCAGCCGATCTTCAGGTACCTGATCTGGAAACCCGCATCTCCATCCTGAAAAAGAAACTGTACAAAGATGGCATCGAAATGCCGGACGAGGTTGTCGAATACCTTGCATTCAGCATCACAACCAATATCCGCGAAATGGAAGGCGCGCTCATCTCAATACTTGCCCAGGCTACCCTGAACAAAAAAGCAATTACCCTGGAACTCGCCAAACAAATGATTGACAAGTTTGTCAAGAGCACGACCAGGGAAATATCCATTGATTACATCCAGAAGGTGGTATGCGATTACTTCAGTATGCCCATCGACCTGATCAATTCAAAAACCCGCAAACGTGAAATTGTTCAGGCCAGGCAACTGGCGATGTTCTTTGCCAAGAAACACACCAAAAGTTCACTTGCAACCATCGGGCTGCATTGCGGGAACAAAGACCACGCTACCGTGCTGCATGCCTGCCGGACTGTTAATAACTTACTGGAGACCGATAAGCAGTTCCGTGTGTACGTTGAGGACATTGACAAAAAGCTGAAACTGTAGCCGTTCAGAGGTGTGCCGGTTACCTGCCAGCCTCCAGCATTAACGACAGCTCCGGATTTAATGTGCTGCGAATTTGCCAGGTTCCGAAAAAAATGTTACCTTTAGAGATTGAAAAAACGATCAATCAAAGATGAAATGAATATACTTTTTGTAAGCACGGGTAATGTTTGCCGTTCGCCCATCGCCGAGGGACTACTGATAAAAAAGTATGAAGAAAACAATATCGAAGGTGTTGTTGATTCTGCCGGATTTGAGTCTTTTACCATTAATGAGCCCCCTGATTCCCGCGCCGTTGAAGCAGCAAAGAAGTTTGGTGTCGAACTGACAGGTTATTCACGTTTATTTGTAAAGGCTGATTTTGATAAGTTCGATAAGATTTACGTCATGGACACCAAGAACTACCATGATGTTAAAGACCTTGCACGCAACAAGTCGGACATGGGAAAGATAGATTATCTGCTGAATGTTTTATACCCGGGAAAAAACAAAACCTTACCCGATCCTTTATCGCAGGGGATGTACGACTGCGACCACATCACCCACGAGTTGGACAAGGCCATCGATAAAATCATTAAATCCATTCAATCTTCCTAAAGAAAGTAGCTGTGCTGGCACAACCTCCCGACAGGACTGAGATCGCCGGGGCTGCCGGGCGGATCAAACCATTCATCCATCGCACCCCCGTGCTGGCTTCAGCCACCTTTAACCGCATGCTGCAAGCGGAATTGTTTTTTAAATCCGAGAATTTTCAAAAAGCAGGTGCCTTCAAGTCGAGGGGGGCGGTCAATGTTGTCTTTTCGTTAAGCCGGGCTGAGGCAGCCAAAGGGGTAGCCACCCATTCCTCGGGCAACCACGCGCAGGCACTGGCCCGTGCAGCCTCCCTCAGAGGTATTCCGGCTTTCATTGTCATGCCGTCCAATTCGCCAAAGGTCAAGATTGAGGCTGTAAAACAGTACGGTGGACGCATTACCTTTTGTGAGCCGACCCTCAAAGCCAGGGAAGAAACCCTCAAAACAGTCATCGAACAAACAAAGGCACTGGAAGTGCACCCTTACAACAATTACAGCATCATCGCCGGACAGGCAACGGCAGCGAAAGAACTGCTGGAGCAAGCCGGGGAGCCTGACCTGATTTTGTGCCCGGTCGGAGGTGGCGGTTTACTCAGCGGCACAGCCTTGTCGGCGGCCTTTTTCTCCAATAAGACCGAGGTCATCGCCTGCGAACCTTCGGGTGCCGATGATGCCATGCGGTCGTTCAGGGCCGGTAAGATCATCCCTTCGGTGAACCCCAAAACCATTGCCGACGGCCTGCTTACCTCGCTGGGAGAGCGCAACTTCCCAATTATCAGGAAATATGTAAAAGACATTGTAACGGTTAGCGAGGAAGGTATTGTCCGTGCCATGCAACTGCTTTTCGAACGGATGAAAATTGTCGTTGAACCTTCGGCAGCCGTCCCGTTTGCCGCATTGCTGGAAGGAAAGATCAGTGCAGAAAATCGCAGGATCGGCATCATTCTGTCGGGTGGTAATGTCGACCTGAAGAATCTACCATTTTGATTATGGAAGGCCCGCGGAACCAACCAAAAAAGCCGGGAAACCTCTTCCTGATTCCCACTCCGCTTGGACAAGGGGAAGATTTGGGAAGGGTGATGCCGGAATACAACCTGCAAATTATCAGAAAGGTCGATATTTTTATCGTGGAGCAAATACGTACGGCCCGCCGTTTTCTGAAAAAAGCAGGCCACCCCAAGCCAATTGACGAACTGGAATTTTTTGAGCTGAATAAATTTACCGGGGAGCACGAACATTCCTCTTTTCTGGAACCCGCACGCAACGGCAGACCCACCGGTTTGCTTTCGGAGGCAGGTGCGCCCTGTGTTGCCGACCCCGGCGTGGCCATCGTCAGCCTTGCCCATAAAATGGGGATTCCGGTAGTGCCGCTGGCAGGGCCCAGTTCAATCGTCCTCGCCCTGATGGCATCGGGCCTGAACGGACAACGGTTTTGCTTTCACGGTTATCTGCCTGTCGAAGGTGCAGCACTGGGGAAAAAGATCAGGGAAATGGAAGTCCGGTCACAGCGAAACGACGAAACCCAGATTTTTATCGAAACGCCTTACCGGAACAGGAAAATGCTGGACGCTTTGCTGAAGTTCTGCAAGCCGCAGACCCTGTTGTGCGTGGCTACCGACATCAGTCTGACAACGGAAAGTATCGAAACAAAAATCGTGGCCCAATGGAAACAGCGGGTTCCCGATTTTCACAAGAAACCCACTGTATTTTTATTGTATTCCCGTTAAAGGATTAATGATGATGTCCGCCCTGGCCGTGAACATGGCCGTGCTGGCGCTCTTCGTCCGATGAATCGCGGACGTCAATGATCTCACCTGAGAAATAAAGGTTTTCACCTGCCAGCGGGTGATTGAAATCCATGATCACCGAGCTGTCTTTGATGGCCAGTATCCGGCCTTCGAGGGGGTTTCCGTTTTGATCCTGCATGGTCAGCATATTGCCAACCGCAACCATCTCGTCATCAACTATTCCGTCAATTTCAAAGATTTTTTTGTCCAGTTCGATGATTGATTCATCCGACTGGTTGCCGTAAGCGTCGTCCGACGACAGGTAAAAACCAAACTCATCACCCGGTTCCAGGCCGTCCAGGTTACTTTCAAAAGCAGGGAGCAGACTGCCGGCACCGAACAAGTGCACAAAAGGCCTTTCGGTAGTTACTTCCTGAATTAGCTCACCCTGCTCGTCGTTTAAGCGTAGCGAATAGGTAAGGGTTACAACTTTGTTTTTGCTAACTTTCATGTTATCTTTTTGTTAAAAAGCAGATTTATTTGCGGCGCAAAAATACATATTTATTATGAGCGGAAAAGGCTGTCCCGATTTTTTGATCTGCGGCTGAAATAAGGCGGCAGGCAACGGCTTACTGCGTCAGACCGGGGAAGGATTCAACAAATTGTATTTTGATATCGGGGAAAGATTCTACCAGTTGCACTTTGATGTCGGGAAAAGATTCGACAATCTCCCACTCACCGCAGTCGTTGGCAAAAGCATCAACGACCTGTACTTTTAAATCAGGAAAGGATTCCACGACCTGCACTTTGATGTCAGGAAACGACTCCACAAACTGCACCTTGCCATGAAGCGGGTAGCCGTTCCATGAACAATCATCGGCATTGATCTCCTGTTGGAGGGGGGTCGTGCAATTCCCGGCATCTCCCGCAGGCACGCAATCGGTGGGATAGAAACCGGCCAGTGAAAAGATCACCAGCGTGGCGGCAAAGGGAAGTGCATATTTTTTCAGTGTGGAAAACATGGTGGTGCAAAGTTATAGATTATGTGCAGAACCTCTCCAGGCTCATTCTTCTATCCATTTGATAATCTTTTTGTTGTCGGGTTCCACCCAGGGGTTGATCACGTGTTCCAGTTCGCCTTCCCTGTTAATCAGGTACTTCTGAAAGTTCCATTTGACCGAAGAGTTGGATTTTCCGTTGAGTTCTTTTGCGGTCAGCCAGTGATAGATGGGCGCCATATCATCGCCTTTCACCGAAATCTTGGCCATCATCGGAAAAGTAACGCCGTATTCGAGGGTGCAAAACGATTTGATTTCTTCGTTGGTGCCCGGTTCCTGCTCTTTGAAATTATTGGCCGGAAAACCGATGATGACGAATCCCCGGTCTTTGTATTTCTTGTAGAGGGCCTCCAGTTGTTCGTATTGCGGGGTGAATCCGCACTTGGAAGCCACGTTGACAACCATAACTTTTTTGCCTTTCAGTTGCCGGAAAGAGAAATCGTTGCCATCAATGTCCTTCACCGTAAAATCGTAAAAGGACTGTGAAAACCCGGTAAAAGCAAAGGGGATGAGCAGCAGTAGCGTGATGAGTAGTTTTTTCATTTTCTGTCTTTTTGTCCGGCAAAGAAAATCAATTTTTGTGAATTTGCCCTGTAATGCTTTCTGACGGGCTTCCGTTTTGATTCGCAAAAGCGGGATTTGTTACCAGCCACCCCCTGATCTTCGTGCTGACCGCAGCGTCAGGATTTGATCTTCCCCTCCTTGAAGAAAGTAGTGGAGTTAGACGGCTCAAAATTATCACCGGGTTAGAAAGAGAATGTGCCAGTTCACGGATGCTCCGAAATCCGTTAAGGTGATGAACTTTCCCTGAATCTCAGCACAGCGGATACCGGAAAGTGGTCGGAAAAATAAACCTTGTGACGCCGGTAGCTTAAAGTTGAGAACTTATCGCTTTTCAGGATAAAGTCAATACGCAACAGGGGCAGTCCACCGGCAAATGTAGGGCCTAAACCAAAGCCTTTTTCTACAAAGGTATCCGTCAACAGGCCGGTAATTTCGCGGTAAACAAAGGAAGAAGGGGTGTCGTTAAAATCACCGCATAGAATAACAGGGTAGGGGCTTGCCTTAATTTTTTCTGTCAGGAAAGCGGCTTGTCGCTGGCGCAGCAGAAAAGCCTGCGACAGCTTGGAATAAATTTTCAACGCATGGAGTCCCATTTCTTTATCCTGTGCCGGATTCACAACAAAATCAATATCCGAGGGCATCAACTGTATGCTGGCTAGGTGAATATTGAACAGCCTGATGGTATCGCCTCCGATAAGCAGGTCGGTAAAAATGCCGAAAGTGCGGCTGCCGTCAAATTTAAGCCTGTCTTTGTTGACGGCTTCGTATTTTGAGATAGTAACCAGTCCCGTGAGTTGCTGGTACCTGGGGTTAAAATAGCTTTCGTAGTAGTACGACAAAGCTCCCAGTTGTACTTTCATTTCCTGCAATGGTCCGTACAAGGTCTTTCCCTTTCCGTGGTATTCCTGCATGCAAACGATGTCGGATTCCTCATTTTTCAGCCAGTCAATGATATCGGTCCTGATTTTTTCGTATTTTTCCCTGGATGCATAAAGTCCGAAATGTTGAACGTTGTACGTCAGCAGCGAGATGGTAGCCCTGCCGTTTGCGGGTCTGTCACCGAAATTTATACCGAAGTTGCGCATCAGGTTGCCGTAACCCAAAAGAATGAAGAGAAAAGAAAGAACCCATAGCCTGCTGCGTACAACCAGCCAAAAAACAACAAACAGCAGATTCACAATCAGCAGGATGGGATAAAGCAGGCCCATGGCCTGGAACAATGGTGCAGCAGAGGGTGACAACCAGCCCGCAATCAGTGATGCCAGAAGGCCGATGACAGCCAAGATGTTTAACCCTCTAAAAAGGTTCTTGGCGAAGCGGAAACTGGCAGGTTTTTTCAAGTTGTTTTATTTTTTACTGCTTGTTTTAAAAAGCAGTTCTTTTTCTTCGCTGCTCAGGCTGGAGTAGCCCGAACAGGAAATCTTATCGAGTATGCGGTCGATTTCTTCCTGTGTGGCTTTTCGCTTCTGGCTGTACAAATCATCGTTCATCGGACGTCCTGACGCGGGCCGGGCAGTGTCGAAGCGTGTGGCTTTAGATTTTCTTCCAAAGCCGGTGAAACGAATGCCCTCGAATAAGCTGTAAAGATTGTGCCCTTTTTTAAGGGAAGTGGCGTAAACAAATCCCCACAACGCGCC
>JAJRWG010000293.1 GCA_024276895.1 Bacteroidota bacterium | reverse complement strand
TAGGTTCCGTTTTCGTCAATCCAGCCCCATTCGCCGCCCTTGCGAACCATTGCCCGGTGAGCTTTGTAAATGCGCACTTTCTCAAACTGGGGGTTAACAACCCATTTGCCATTTTTGTCGATGTAACCCCATTCTTTGCCCTTTTGCACACCGGCCAGTCCTTCGCTGAAGCTTTGCGCGTTGTAGAACTGAGGGTTAATCAGATAGTTACCGGTTTTATCCACAAATCCCCACTCTTTTCCTTTTTTGACTGCTGCCATTCCTTCGGCAAAGGATTTGACATTGTAAAACTGCGGGTTAATGATAAAAACACCCTTCTTGTCGATAAACCCCCATTCCTTTCCCTTTTTCACGGCCGCCAGACCTTCGCTAAAGGCTTTTGCATCGTTAAATTGCGGATTGATAACATAGGTTCCGTTCTTATTTATAAAACCCCATTCACCCCCCTTACGTACTTTGGCAAGTCCGTCAATAAAACTTTCGGCTTTTTCAAACTGAGGGTTGATAAGCCAAAGACCCTTGTTATCAATGTAGCCCCACTCTTTGCCTTTCAGCACACTTGCCATGCCTTCCTGAAAATCGTTTACCTTTTGGAACTGGGGGTTGACAATAAAAGTTCCTTTTCCATCGATAAACCCCCACTCACCGTTTTTACGGATACGCGCAAGGCCGTTCTTAAAGTCCATGGCATTTTCAAACTGCGGATTGATGACCCATTTACCGTTGCGGTCAATATACCCCCATTCTTTGCCTTTTCTGACTGCTGCAAGCCCGGAGTGAAAATCCTTTGCATCCTGAAACTGCGGGTTAACCACATAGGAACCTTTTGTATCTACAAAGCCCCATTCCCCTTTAATGCGCACGGATGCAAGCCCTTCACTGAAATCGTTGACATGCTCAAACTGCGGGTTGACCACCCATTTACCGTCTGCCGAAATGTAACCCCATTCCTTGCCTTTGCGGGCACGGGCTATGTAATCCTGTGAAAAACAAAAAACCGAAAGCAGCAGTGCTGCCAAAAGAAAAATAAACTTTTTCATATCTGTTTTGCGTTTAGTAGTTTAATCAGATGCTAAATTAATTTTTATTTCGTTATCTGACCTTTAAACAAGTAATTTTTGGTGTAATAGACAAAATGATTGTACTTTTCTTCAACATTTTTTTCAATCAACACTGTGAGTTTTATTTTGTTGATGTTCGTATTTATTCAAAATTAAATTTAGCCATTTTCAAAAGAAGAGCTTGCGAATAATAAAAATATTCGTACTTTTGCGCTCCCAAATTTTGGGTATTTAAAATCAATCATTTAACAAATTATTTAATTATGAACCAGTACGAAACCGTTTTCATTTTAACTCCCGTTTTGTCTGATGAACAGATGAAGGAAGCGGTAAAAAAGTATGAGGACTACCTCAAAAAGAATGGTGCCAAAATTGTGCATCGCGAGAACTGGGGCCTGCGTAAGCTGGCCTATCCCATCCAGAAAAAATCCACAGGATTTTATCAGCTTCTGGAGTACACTGCCGATGGCTCCATCATTGCAGGGCTTGAGCTTCAATTCAAACGCGACGAGCGTGTTTTAAGATTCCTGACCGTTAAACTCGACAAGCATGCTATTGCTTACAACGAGAAAAAACGCAGGCTTAAAAAAGAAGAAGCCGAAAAACCGAAGAGTGAAGAAACAACAAATGCATAATCTAAAAGCGATTTAACCATGGCACAAGGAAGAGGAAATTCAGATATTAAATACCTGACCCCCATAGCAGTTGACACCAAGAAGAAAAAATATTGCCGTTTCAAGAAAAGCGGCATCAAATACATCGACTACAAAGATGCCAACTTCTTGCTGAAGTTTGTCAACGAGCAAGGCAAGATTTTGCCCCGCCGCATTACCGGCACTTCGACAAAATACCAAAAGAAAGTTTCACAAGCAGTAAAAAGAGCCAGGCACCTTGCGTTGATGCCGTACGTAGCTGACTTACTTAAATAAAAGGAGGACAACGAAATGGAAATAATTCTCAAACAAGATGTTACCGGGCTTGGGTATAAAAACGACCTGCTTACTGTGAAGGACGGTTACGGCAGAAACTACCTGATCCCCAAAGGACTGGCCATTGTTGCCACCGGGTCGCAAAAGAAACAACTGGCAGAACTGAAAAAGCAACAGGCTTTCAAGCAGGAAAAGATTAAAAAAGAAGCCGAAGCCCTTGCAACCGCACTGGAAGGTGCCGCGTTGAAGATTGCCGTTAAAGCCAGCTCCACCGGAAAGATCTTCGGATCGGTGAACAACGTGATGGTGGCCAACGCCATTGCCGAACAACGCAAAGTGGAAATTGACCGTAAGAAAATCAACATCGACGAAGACCACATCAAAGAGGTGGGTACTTACAAGGCAGTTGTGAAGCTGCACAAAGATGTTGAGGTGGAAATAGAAATGGAAGTAGTGGCCGAGTAGGCACCAGCAAACCGGATTTATCGTATTTTTGAAACCCTTCCGTGTTTGCGGAAGGGTTTTTTCGTTTGCACTGGTAAAAACCAGGTGTTTCATCAACGGTTTAACAATGCTCAGCAAAGCCAAAATAAAACACATTCAGTCGCTCCGGTTGGGAAAATTCCGAAAACTGCACAACCAGTTCGTTGCCGAAGGCAGCACCAATGTGCTTGATTTTCTAAAAAGCCAGCTGAAAACCATCGAAGTCTTTGCCACTGCCGGCTGGAAAGAACGTTACGGCAAACAGGTCAAAGGGGTTACCGTTACGGAAATGGGAACGCGCGAGATGGAAAGAATCAGTGCCTTGAAAACACCGCCTGAAGTTCTTGCCCTGCTCGGGATCCCTCAATGGGGCTTCCCCGGCTGGAAAGATTTGAACGGCATCACCCTGATGCTCGACGACATCAAAGACCCGGGCAACCTTGGAACCATCATCCGCACTGCCGACTGGTTTGGCATCCGACAGGTTGTTTGCTCTGAAGAAACGGTGGATGCTTACAACCCCAAAGTGGTACAGGCAAGCATGGGCTCGCTGGCACGAGTCGGACTTCATTACACAAAGCTCACGAAAGCCATCGAATCACGGCCTGCCTCTCTTCCCGTTTACGGTGCCGTTTTGGATGGAAAACCTATCATGCAAGTTGAAAAACCTGACAAGCTAATTGTTGTAATTGGTAGTGAAGCACATGGGATCTCCGGTAAACTTTTAAAACTCCTTGACGAGAAGATTACGATTCCGTCAGCTTCAAAAAAAGGAGCCGAATCGTTGAATGCCTCCATCGCCACAGCAATTATTTGTTATGAGT
>JAJRWG010000292.1 GCA_024276895.1 Bacteroidota bacterium | reverse complement strand
ATTGCTGCACAGACCATTTTGTTGGGAGCTGTAGAAAAGGGGATGGGCGGTTGCATCGTCAGAACGGTGAACCACTACGAAACAAGAAAACATTTCGGGCTGGATGAGCGACTGAAGATCGTGCTGGTAATTGCCATCGGCTACGCGAAGCAGGAGGTCAGACTTGTTCCGTTGCAACCCGGCGGAGAAGTGGCCTATTACGAAAAAGACGGGATTCATTTTGTCCCCAAACGAAGCCTGGAGGAGATCATCCTGAAACGGTGAGCAGCCCTTTGTCACGCCTTTTTGCAAACCAAAATAATCCTACCTTTGCACTCCCATGGAAAACATCCGGAATTTCTGCATCATCGCCCACATTGACCACGGCAAAAGCACGCTGGCCGACCGTTTGCTGGAGATCACCAACACGGTGGCAGCACGCGACCTGGAAGCCCAGGTGCTGGACGATATGGACATCGAGCGCGAGCGGGGGATCACCATCAAGAGCCATGCCATCCAGATGGATTACCCGCAGGATGGCAAGGACTACGTGCTGAACCTGATCGACACCCCCGGCCATGTGGATTTTTCCTATGAAGTATCCCGGTCCATTGCGGCCTGCGAGGGCGCCTTGCTGGTGGTGGACGCCACCCAGGGCATCCAGGCGCAAACCATCTCCAACCTTTACCTGGCCATCGAAAACGACCTGGAGATCATCCCTGTCCTCAACAAAGTGGACCTGGACAACGCCATGATCGACGAGGTCAAAGACCAGATTGTGGACATGATCGGTTGCGACGAAAGCGAGATCATCGAAGCCAGCGGAAAAACCGGCTACGGTGTGGATAAAATCCTGGAGGCCATCGTCGAAAGAGTTCCGGCACCAAAAGGAAGTACTGAAGAACCTTTGCAGGCACTGATTTTCGATTCCGTTTTCAATTCCTTCAGGGGCATTATTGCGTACTTCCGTATCTTCAACGGTGAAATCCGGAAAGGAGATCTGGTAAAGTTTGTCAATACTGAAAAAGAATACGAAGCCAACGAAATCGGGGTGTTGCGCCTGAAGCAGGAGCCCCGCAGTGTGCTGAAAGCCGGGGATGTGGGTTACATTATTTCGGGAATCAAAACTTCAAAAGAAGTGAAAGTGGGCGACACCATCACCCATGTGGACAAGCCCTGCGAAGCAGCCATCGAAGGTTTTGAAGACGTCAAGCCCATGGTGTTTGCGGGCATTTATCCCATCGACGCCGACGATTACGAAGAGCTGCGAACCTCCATGGAAAAACTGCAACTGAACGATGCTTCGTTGACCTTCGAACCCGAATCGTCCATGGCGCTGGGTTTTGGCTTCCGTTGCGGTTTCCTGGGTTTGCTGCACATGGAGATCATCCAGGAAAGGCTGGACCGGGAGTTCGACATGAACGTGATCACCACCATGCCTAATGTTTCGTACAGGGTGATCACCAACAAAAAAGAAATCATCGAGGTGCACAACCCCTCGGGCCTGCCCGAGCACAAATACATCGACCACATCGAAGAGCCGTTCATCAAGGCGCAGATTATTTCCAAAACCGATTACATCGGTCCCATCATCAAACTTTGCCTCGACAAGCGGGGCGAGCTGAAAAACCAGGTGTACCTGAGCACCAGCCGGGTGGAGCTGACGGTGGACATGCCGCTGGGCGAGATCGTCTTTGATTTTTACGACAAGCTGAAAAGCATCTCCAAGGGCTACGCTTCTTTCGACTACCACATTTCAGGCTACCGGCCTGCCAGGCTGGTGAAACTGGACATTCTGCTCAACGGCGAGTCGGTGGATGCCCTGTCCACCCTGACCCACCAGGACAATGCCTACAGTTTGGGACGGCGGATTTGCGTCAAACTGAAAGACCTGATCCCCCGCCAGCAGTTTGACATTGCCATCCAGGCAGCCATCGGCGCCAAGGTCATCGCCCGCGAAACCGTCAAAGCCCTACGCAAGGACGTGACCGCCAAATGCTACGGTGGCGACATCACCCGTAAGCGCAAGTTGCTCGAGAAGCAAAAGAAAGGTAAAAAACGCATGCGCCAGGTGGGTAATGTGGAAGTGCCGCAACAGGCTTTCCTGGTGGTGCTGCGGCTGAATGACTAAACTTTTCCAAAGTTCCAAACTTTGGAAAAGTATTCTCCCATCTCGTCCTGAATTGCAATCCGGATACTGAGCAAGAAGACTTGGTTTACCTTTTACGGATTAATACTTTCTTAATCGTTCTCCCTGTTAGTATTTTTGATTTATATTTGCAAAAGACAAATATCAAATAAAAAACATGAAGACTTTCACAAGTACTTTACCGGATAATTTGCTGAGCAGGCTGAACGAAGCAGCTAAGAATCTTTCTGTTCCCAAAAACAAGATCATCGAAAAAGCCCTGCGTATTTACCTTGACCAACTGACCCGTGCGGAGTACGTGAGATCGTACAAACAGGCAGGAACCGATGTTGATGTTCCGGAGTTGGCTGAAGAAGGCATGGCGGATTACTTAAAACAGCTTGGCGATGAAACAGCGTGAGATATGGTACGCCGACCTTAACCCTGTGATAGGGAGTGAACAAAAAGGCCACCGTCCCGTTGTGATCATCAGCGGGGATTTGCTGAACACTTATCTTCCCATTGTCATTGCCTGTCCGCTGACTACCAAAATCAAGAACTACAAAGGGAACGTGGTGTTGGAGCCAACGGAGGCGAACGGTTTGTCGAAACCCTCCGAGATCATGATCTTTCACATCCGGTCTGTTTCCAAAGAACGGCTTTTGAAAAAGATCGGGAGCATCACTGCCGGGGAATTAACAAAGCTGAAAAAGGGGCTGGACGATATTTTAAGGTATTGAACTGCACAATCGCGCAGGCTGATCTTTTACCGATGAATATTTTCCTGTTGATCAAACCCTGTTTTGTCATCACACTGACAAAATAAAACCCGCTGTTCAGAAAGCCTGTTTGAATCGAGGTTTCTTTTGCTTCCGGACTCTTTATAAAAACAGTTTGCCCCAGGGCATTTACAAGTCGAACCGATTGAATGATCTCATCCGATTCAACTTTAAACACGGTTGTGGCGGGGTTTGGGAAAACCCGTACGTCAGCCTTTCCCTGAATATTATTGTCAACAGCACTGGGTAAGGAGCTTACCACATTGGTGTAGTACCTGCCTGTTGTGACAGTATCATCCCGGATTATCCGGACGGCATAAGCATAAAAACCCGGGGAAAGTGAATAAAAAGCAGTGTCTTTGTAGCTGAGAAAGCTGACAGTGTCGATAACGGTTAAAATTCCGTCCTCAGGCCCTTCTCCCTCGTCAGGGTTAAAATCCGAGATTCTCGCGATCTCATAGCCGTAAAAGCTCATCGGCTTTAGCGCCCGGAGCTTCAAATCTTTTCTGCAAGTAAAAGCACGGATCATCAAATCCTGGTAAGGGGACAACTGCCATTCACCACCCAGTTCCGGTGGATTTCTCAAATAAGAATTGTACAATGTCGGAAGATCGGTATCAATACCAACAGGGGCGGCATATTGTTCTTCCGAAACAGCAACAAGTTGTTTCATTCCCAGGTAAAACGCCCCGTCCTCAACGAGCACATCAAGTCCGTTGAAAGCTACCCATCCGTAGTTTTCTACGGTAACAGTCAATGAGTCGAGCAGTGTTCCGGGGAGCCCCTCCGGGCCATCATCATCGAAAACAACGACCTGAAAATCCGTCCCCAGAAAATCATTCCCTTCCGGAAAGCTGCCATCGCCAACATATATTTTACCGGATGTCAAACGGACAGGGTATCCGGGTGGTGTAAACTTGACTGCAGAAATTCCGCCGGGCATAACCCATAAGGCGTAATCTTCGGCGCTGCCATCATCAAAATTGTATTGCAATGGACGTTCTGCACTCACTTTACAGATCGAATCGCCCTGAACGAGTCCGGCATTCACCACGCAAAAATTTTCGTCGGGTGCGGGCTGGCTGTAAATACTTTGGGAGGTAAGAAAGATGCCACCGGCAAAAAGCACAATGACTGCTGCTTTAAAGAGACAGGGTTTCATAGCGTTGGATGTTTTTGTAAAAGTAATACTTTTTTGAGCTTTTCCAAAGTTCCAAACTTTGGAAAAGCTAAACTTTACAAAAGTTTAAAGTTTCCTCCACCTTGTAACAAATCACTACCTTAGCCCGTCTTAGTAAAATAGGGAGAATCTTTTTCATACATGACCATAAACGAATACAACCGTTGCGTTGATGACTTTTCGGATGCCGTTTACCGCTTCCTGCTGAAAAACTGCCGCAATAACGAAGTGGCGCGCGACCTGGTGCAGGATTCGTTTTTGAAGTTGTGGGTAAAGCGCAAGCAGGTTGATTTTGCCAAAAGCAAATCCTATTTGTTTACGACGGCCTATCATGGTCTGATCGACCATGTGCGTAAATTTGAACGGCAGGAAACAGGGCAGGGTTTTGACGCAGACGCGGCAACAACAGACCACGGATACAGCGACCTGAAAGAAATCCTGGATTTTGCCGTTGAGAAGCTGCCGGCCATCCAGCGCTCGGTGGTTTTGCTCAGGGACTACGAGGGCTACTCGTACAAAGAAATAGGGGAAATCACAGAACTGACCGAGGCGCAGGTGAAAGTTTATATTTACCGCGCAAGGGTATTTTTAAAGAAGTTTATCGGGAGCCCGGAGATGGTGATTTAGCGTAAAGAATAGCACGCGAAACATTCGCGCGCCGGTTAATAATATGAAAATATCCGCACATCCGCGGCCACAAAAAAGACAAAAATTATCCGCGCATCCGCGGCAAAAAAAATGAAAATTAACAGAAATAATTACGAAACCTTCCTCATCGACTACCTCGATGGAGCACTGGATGCTGCCATGCTGGAGGAGTTACGATTGTTTCTTGAAGCCAATCCTGATATCCGTGAAGAGTTGGACGGACTGAAAAACGCCACTTTGTACGCAGAAGAAGTACGGTTCACGGAAAAAGAAAAACTGAAAAAACCTTTCCTCAAAACTATTGCCGGTATTGATGAAAACAACTACGAAGAAGTTTTCATCGCTTTTTACGAAAATGACCTGGATGATGAGCGAAAAAAGACCTGAATCTTTTCCTTTCACAGAATCCCCAGTTGCAAAAGGAATTCCAGTTGCACCGGAAACTTTTGCTTCATCCGGAGAACCAAATTGTTTTTTCCGGAAAAGAAGCGCTGAAAAGAAAACCTGCAATTGGCTTTTGGTGGCAGGTTGCAACGGGACTTGCCGCTGCCGTTGTCTTGCTTTTTGTTTTGTTCAACCTGTTTAAACCGGAGGCAGCCAAGCAGCAAAGGATGGTTTCTTCGCTCACCGATCTTGAATTCAGACAAGGGGAAATGGAAGTGGCAAAAGAAAGCGGCCCCCTCATCCTGACCGAAAAAGAACTCCGCGGGGAAGTGCCGCAGCAAATAAAAACGAACTCATCAGGTGGTGTGCCGGAAATTGAGATTACGCTGCGCGAAAGGCCGGTACTGGTACAGATTGAAAGTAAGATGCCGGCCGTAGATTTGTCCGCCGGTGAAGAGGCAGGATCTGCGTTGCCCCGGTATGTACCTGATGGTCAAAGCGCTGATATTGCAGGACAGATTGCTTCTGCTGATAAAGTAAAAGAAAAAAGGCAGAAACTCCTGGGGAAGATCATCCGCCGCAATCTGGAATTGCTTGCTGAAAAGCTATCGAAAAGAAACAAAAAGAAATCGTCAGACCCCACTTTTGTAAAAATCCTGGATGGAAGCATTATTGCCTTCAGGACGATTACGGGCAGCGAGGTGGAGATGATCAAAACCTACGACAGCAATGGCCGGTTGAAAGCCTACCAGATTGAAACCGAAACGATTAACCTGAACCGTGCCATCCCGGATACGGAAAATGGCCGGTGAGACTATCAAAAAAAGAAGGCTGCCCCTTTCGGAGCAGCCCAATTAGCAAAGACTTGTTGAGGTTTACTTCATAATTGAAACTTTTTGTTTCTGGATAGTTGTCCCGTTACGGACAATTACAATATAAATTCCTGCAGTTAGCTCATGACTGCTGAAGTCGATGGAATACCGCTCGCCTTCCAAAGTGTATTTGTCGAGCAAAATGCCTACACGGCTACCCATGATGTCGTACAATTCAACGGTTGTTTTGCCGTCGGTTTCGGGTGTGAATGCAATGGTGCATCTGTCGGTAGTTGGGTTAGGATAAACTTTCAATGCGTCGATTCCGGAGTTTACAACAATAGCGTTTTTGTCATCGTCATCATCACCATCATCACATTCACTCTCGAACCCATCCAGGAGGCGGCATTCGTCAAATACTTCGTTGATGGCGGCCAGGGCTTTGGTAACATCTTTCAGTTTCAGCGGGCTGATATCATCACCGGCCAGTGCTGAATTGGCCAAAGCAAATAGATCGTCAATGGTGTTGTCGTTGCCCAGATAGTTAATCACCTTTTCTCCAATCTCAAAATCTTCGCTTTCGCCGTCACCTTCCGATTCGGGATCGGAACAATCTTCAGCTTCAGTGGTGTACATCACGTTGTCCTCCAGACGGACCCTGCCCAGATTAACATCGAACCGCAGGTTTAGTCCCAGCGTGATGGCTTGCGAGAGCAGACTGTTTTTAAACCGTCCTGATTTTTTGTGAAGTTTGATACCTACCGGATTGTCACAGGTTGCAGCCCCTTTGAGTTTGGCAGATTTTCCACCGCCGGGCAGCCGGCCAATCAGGCAGTCAACACCATCACCCGAGCCGTCGTCGCCTGTTCCATCGCGTGTAAGTGTCAGTGTGTTGTTTCCGCCACCCAGTACCAGGTCTTCATATAAAAGACCGTACATCAAATCATAAGTTGACTGTGAACCACAAACCGTACCTCCGTAATTGCCGTAAAAACCCTGTGTATAGGAGCAATGTTTGTCGCTCAGGACGTTTACCACAGCCCCTCCTGTGATGAAGGAGTCGCCGTCCCAGGCGCTGGTTTTTGGCGAGTAAATGCTTACCTGTACGGTGGTAACATCTTCGTCTACGTCTTCAAGAACAATGGGGGTCAGGTTTAAAGATTCTCCTTTGTTGGGGGCGTATAACTCAACATGTTTTGTTTTATCTCCTGCAGTTACGTCAATAACGGCTTTTCTGTTGTCGTCATTCAACTCGCTGATGGGTACGGTTACGATGAGCGTTCGGTCATCAGACCCACTGTTAATCGTCAGGTTGTACACGAAAGGATCATTAACACCGTTTCTGTAAAAAAACACGTTGTCAGTAGAGTACACACTGTAATGTGTGGGTGCGGGGAGGTCGCGGGAAACAAACAGAAAATAGGAGTACAACCCATGAAGGTTTTGCATCGACTTCTCGGTCACTCCCAACAGGTCAACAGTGTCCAGTGTAAATGTAAAATGACCGGTAAAAGGATCAACCCACGACACAGCATAATTGTACTCGCAGGCCTGGATATTGCAAAAGTGATCTCCATCGCAGTTGATGTAATCAACCGGCCCGTTGGCGTCAAGGTAGCTGTGTTTAAAGTGTGCCTTGGCAATGACAGAAGTAACATTAGACGGATTGCCGAAACAAATGGTGGTGACAGAATCACCTTTGATTCCTTTTCCGTAAAGGTCAACGATTTGGGCTGAGGCATAAAGACTCAATCCCAGGAGTAAGCTTAAGAATAATACTGATTTTTTCATAACGAATTCTTTTGGTTAATGCTAATTAATTGATAGTTTTTAAGTCATGGTTTTTTCGTTCGTAAAAAATTAAAAGCACCAATCCGCTTAACAATACACATTGCTTGTTATGCGTAATTGGTGCTTTATGAATTAAAACCGGGAGATTCGCTCCCTGTAATTTTGCCTGAAGTTTTTGCTTTTTAAGATTGGAAATTTCCGGTTGCTACGATTACTCAGGTATAAAAGTAAAATATTCGGCCGAATCTTTGTGTACTAATTATACTTGTTTAGCAAAGGCAACATATTGTTGTGTGAAGTAGTTTTTTCATTGAGTGAAGTAAATCTGGAAAAATGATTATTCTTCAGTATCTTGTAATATTCCGGAGAGGTGGTGAAACAATATGTTTCGTCTGAAGTCTGTAAAATACACTTTCGGTCTGACTTTACCACTTCGGTCAGGTAGCTTTTGTTGATGACCACCGAACGGCTGATACGTACAAATTCAGGATATGGGAGCGTCTCTTCGTAAAACCGGCTTAATGTTTTCGTTACGAGAATTTGTTTTTTACTGAGCAAAGCGATGCGGGTGTAATTGCTGTCGGCCTTGCAAAAGACAATCTGCCGGGGTCTGACAAACTGAAAACCCAGTTTAGTGGTGAGCATGACTTTTTCAGTTTGCCAGTTGTCGGGTAATGCATCCAGTTGATTTTGCAGCGTCCTTAGCTTGATCTCCACCTGAATCAATTCGATTGCTTCAACAAAACTATTCCGGTTTACCGGTTCAATCAGATAAACCGGAACGGCAGACTTTAGCCGGAGAAGATGGTCTTTCCGGGATTCCGAATGGAGAAAAATATGCGTGTGAAAATTTTGTTTGTTTAATTCGTTGACGACCGAAGTGGTATCGCCATTTAATGCTTTGTCGTCAAGGAAAAAAATATCCGGTTCTAATTTCCGGAACATTTCCATTGCAGTGCTTAAGTCATGCGTTGCTCCTACAATAGAAACGTTTTCCCATAACTTCATGAGGTGCTTTAGATGTTCAAATTCCTGTGGTTGCTTGTACAAAACAACCATCGTTAAATTTTTATGTGCAGCCATAATTTTTTGGTTAGTTTTTTAAATCTCATTACAGCTTGCCTGTTAGTTCAAAGCGCGTTTTATGATTTCATCATGTATTTTTACATAAAGTATAAGTTTTTGTTAATAAATTCCGACGATTTAATCTGCACCAGTTCTGCCATTTCGCAGGCCAATCCTGCATCCCGGAATGGAATTTGATTTTAAAACCAAAATAAGGTCCGGTTGGCATGAAAGAGGATAAGGGGCATTGAATAATTTTCCCTGGCGGTTCAACGCATTTCGAAAAATTACGCGAATGGTATTCAAAACAGAATAGTGATGTTTGTGAGGTTGCAACTTCAAAAAGTATAAATTGGTCGCCCCAAATATACGATTTGTAATGACACTTGTCAATAGTGAGAAAATTTTTTGAAGTTACCCCGAAATTTAGTCAACAAAGCTTTCAATCCCTTTTGCCTATTGTAATTGGATGATTCGAAAAGTGGAAAAGCAATTTTTTTTAATAAAATGGGGTAACTTTTTACAAGCTTAAACAAAAACGTCCTCAACTT
>JAJRWG010000291.1 GCA_024276895.1 Bacteroidota bacterium | reverse complement strand
GAGGCTTTCCTGAAGGAAATGGAACAGGCGGGTTTCAAAAACAACGGCCAGCGGCGCCTTACCTTTGGCATCGCAACCCTATACTTCGGCACAAAATGATGCAAAAGCCAGCCATCCAACCATCCAGCCATCCAACCATCCAACCATCCAACCATCCAACCATCCAACCATCCAACCATCCAATTATTTAATTTATTTAATCATTCATCACATTTTTACATTAATTATTTTACACTAATTTTGCGCCTCGTTTTTTTGAACAAATACTAATCAGCACAATCGGACGTTAAGTTAAAAATTAATTCAGTTTGAAAAAAGCCACAATCTTCGCGACAGCCCTGTTAATTGCCGCCTTATTTGTTAGCAGCCACTCCTTTGGCCAAAGGCGGAAAGTGTACAACCTGCCGACTTATGATGAAAAACCTTACCATTTTGGCTTTATTCTGGGATTGAACCAAATGCTTTTTACTGTGAAGACCGTTGACGGTTTGCCGCTCATCAAGTGGGATCAGACCCATTCGCCCGATATATTTGCTGATTCTCTTTTTGTACAAAGCATAACTTCCTCGCCTACACCCGGCTTCACCATCGGTATTCTGGCCAATCTGCGTGTGTCGCGAAACTTAGATTTTCGCTTTATCCCTTCCTTGTCATTTGGCGAACGATTGCTCAATTACAATATTTTGGCGTACGACGGTGGCGAAGCACAGTTAATTGAAACAGCCAAAAGCATTACCTCCACTACGGTTGACTTTCCTTTTCTTTTTAAGTACAAGTCGAAGCGCCTGAATAATATGCGAATGTACGTTCTGGCCGGGGCAAAGTACACCCTGGATCTGGCTTCGCAGAAAAAAGCCCAGAAAAACAGCAGCGACATCACGGTGAAAGTCAAAAAAAATGATGTATCTCTGGAAGTGGGGGCAGGTGTGGATTTTTATGCGGACCTGTTTAAATTCGGTATTGAGGTGAAGATGGGCTACGGTTTCAACAATCTCATCAAGTACGAAGACAATATTTACACCAACGGCATCGATAAACTGAACTCCAAAGTTTTTCTGCTGTCCTTTACGTTTGAATAAAATGGCGACCGAACCCAGGGATGAAGTATCCAACGAATACGGACTTTTCGATGAGATCATCGGAAAGGGAGGACTGAAACAGCTGGTTTACGGCAACACGCTGGAATCCATGGCACTTATTAAAGAAACCATTGAGCAGCTGGTTGAGGACTACAAAACATACTGTGCAAAGAAAAAGTTAGAAAATCCGATTCCTTTTGAAGCCGTTGCAAAAAGCGACTTTCAGCTGGAATTGAAGTTTGCCGGCGATCTGCTGCTCTTCAATATGCATACCAACGTTTTTGAGTTTCCACGCATGCACCAGGTGATGCACACTTCCTACGTAAAGGAAGACAAAGAACGGTCGTATTGCGGCATCATTAATATTTATAACTTTCTTGCCGATTCGTTCAAGTACAACCGTGTCAACGACTCAGGCTACCTGATCGGTCGCGTGTTTGTGAACAAGGACAAGCATTATTTTATCGAAGGCAAACGTGAACTGGGCTTTTTGTTCAACAACTTCGGGAAATATACCCTGGGAAAGGCAGAGGCAAGGACCATCGTTGAGGCAGCCATTGCCTACACCATCCATTTCGACCTGCTGACCCCACCCTACGAGCAGGTGAAAGAGGTGAGAGTGAGTGAAATGAAGAGTGCGATGGATGCCATTTCGTTGAAAACCGGCAAGCGTCTCGGTTTCAAATTCCAGGCAGACCTAAAGGGCGAGTAGCCCGTAATTCGGTTCTTTTCCATTCTTCTTCTCAGCAGAAACCCCTATCTTTGCATTTGTTCCGGCAGGCTGTTCCATCGCTGTCCGTCAACCGACGGACGGAGGAAAGTCGGGACAACACAGGGCGCCATACTTCCTAACGGGAAGGCCACGCCGTTGGCGTGGACAGCAAGTGCCACAGAAAATAACCGTCTCGTCTTGGACGAGATAAGGGTGAAAATGTGGGGTAAGAGCCCACGCGCTGTCATGGTGACACGGCAGTGGGGTAAACCTTATGGGTTGCAAGATCAAATATGCCGGCGATTGAGGGCGGCCCGTCCGATGCCGGTGGGTAGATCGCTAGAGCTGCGCAGTGATGCGTAGCCCAGATAAATGATGGAGCACGACAGAATCCCGCTTACAGGCCTGCCGGATTTTTTTATTTTTTCAAGTCTGCCCGCCCTGAAGGGCGGGGCAAGTGATGCTGAAACACGTTGAGCAGATTTATTCTCAGCGGTTTGGGGAACAGCTTTCAGGTTTTTGAACTTCCCAAAACTTCTTGTTGGATTTTAATGAAGACCACCGGATTTAAAATAATCAGTAAAACCTTTAAGCTCCCCCACAGCTTCCACGTAGTGGATGCATTTTTGTAGAAAACAAACAAAAGTTGGGCTGTTCCCCGTAGGGGATAAATACTTTTGCCCAACCCTGAAGGGCGGGGCAAGTGATGCTGAAACACGTTGAGCAGATTTATTCTCAGTGGGTTAGAGAATGAATCTAACATGTCTTATTAATTCCTGACCCGCTAACCACCTGCCTGACGCCCGCCCGAGCCATTCGGACAGGGTGATGCAGGGGCCGGTCGGCGATCAAAAAAACAATCCTTGCATATGAAAGTCTGTTTTTCTCCGTTTATTGAACAATTGATTTGTTAATAAATTTCATTTCATGTTTTCCCTGAGAGGCCTGGTGTCTTAATTTTAGGGGCTTAAAATCCTAAACTTCCATGAAAAGAATCTTCCAGCTAATCAGCTTGTTCGTAATTGTTTCACTGGCATCCCCGCAGCTTTCGGCCCAGCAATCCGTTTACCATGACCCGCCCGAGGAAACTTACCGCGATGCGCTCGAGCTGTATGGTAACCAGAATTACGGATCTGCCAGGGAAAAGTTTGCGCTTTACATGCGGCAGCAGAACGATAAATCCAACGCCTTTTACGAAAATGCTGCTTACTACACTGTGGCTTGTGGCATTGCCTTGCGCGACAAAGATGCCTTGCGGCAGGTGCAGCAGTTTGTGGCGGGTTATCCCGAAAGCGTTTGGCTGCCCACCATACAGTTTGAATTGGGTAAGTTGTACTTCAGCAGCAACAAGTACCGGCTGGCACTGGAAGCCTTTGCAAAAGTTTCACCTGCCAAGCTCAACAGGGCACAGCGCGATGAATACTACTACAAAAAAGGTTTTTGTCAGATGAAACTCAGTAAGTATGGAGCAGCCCTCCAGTCGTTTCAGAAGGTAAGTTCTTCAAAAAGTACCTACGCCCGTCCGGCAAAATACTACACGGCCCACATCCGGTACCAGCAGGGAAAATACGACCAGGCATTGCAGGATTTTAAAGTATTAGAAAAAGACCGCCGGTTCGGGAAGGCCGTTCCCGTTTATCTGGTGAACATCTACTACAAGCAGGGTGATTACCAGAAGGTTATCAACGAAGGCGGGGTGTACCTCGATAAGGCCGATCGCCGCTCGAGGCCTGAAATTGCTCGCCTTGTGGCCAATGCCTACTATAACCTGGGCGACTATGAACAAGCCTTGAAGTACTTTGAAATTTACGAACCCCAGTCTAAAAAAAGCACAAATCCCGGCGAGCAGTACCGCATCGGCTATGTTAAGTTTAAAAACGGTAAGTACAAGCAGGCCATTCGTAATTTTCAGGAAGCCAGCAAGCAGCAGGGCGAAATGGAACAGAACGCCTGGTACCATCTGGGCTTTTGCTACCTGGAAACAGGGTAAGTGAAATTTGCCCAGAACGCCTTCCTGAAAGCCTACAAACTGAACACCAAGCCGGAAGTGACCACCGATGCCCTGTACAGCTATATCAAGCTGACCATCGAAGCGGGTGGTGACCCGTTGAACGATCCGGTAAAGATCATCAATACCTTTCTCGAACGCAATCCCAGCGGCCCGCGGACCAGCGAGGCTTATGACCTGCTGGCACAATTGTACATGACTTCCAACAACTACTCAGCGGCTTTACAGTCTATCGAAAAGTCAGGTAAGCCCAACAGCAAGCTGGCCGGTGTTTATCAGCAACTGGCTTTCTGGCAGGGAATTGAGTACTTTAATCGTAATGCATACACCGATGCCGTCAGCTATTTTGACAAAGCCCTTTTGTACATTCCCGACAAGCAATTGAAGCTGCAAACCCTTTTCTGGAAAGCAGATGCGCAATACCGCCAAAAGCAATTTTCCGATGCGGCTCGCGGGTTTCGCCGTTTTTTGCAAAGTCCCGGCGCCGCACAATCGGAGCTTTACGGATTGGCTGCCTACAACCTCGCCTATGCTAATTTTAACCAAAAGCAGTACAGTGCAGCCATCCAAGAGTTCCAGCAGTTTTTGAAGCAAAGCGGACAGCGGGCTGATCTGGTAAACGATGCCAAACTCAGACTGGCTGACAGTTATTTTATCCTGAAAAATTACAATACGGCCATAAACTGGTATCAGAAAGTCATCAGCAATGGTGGAAACAACGCCGATTACGCCCTTTACCAAATGGCTTTCAGCCATGGCGCCCAGGGCGATTTCGACAAAAAGATCAGTACCCTTTACAAACTGGTTTCCACCTACAAAAAGTCGCTGCTGTATGCCGAAGCCCTTTACGAAATGGCTTCCACCTACAGTGTGATAGGTAATCAGCGGCAGGCCATTGTGTATTTCGACAAGCTGGTGAAAGAAAAACCGAGAACGACCTTTGCGAAGAAAGGGCTGGTGAAAATGGGCTTTTTGTATTACAACAACAACCAGTATGACCGTGCCATCGCTACCCTGAAAAAGGTGGTGGAAAAATATCCGGCTTCGCTGGAAGCCAAAGAGGCACTGAACACCCTGCAAAATATCTACATGGACCAGGGCAGGGTGGAAGACTACTTTGCCTATGCCAAGGGGCTTGATTTTGTACAGGTTTCCGTTAGTGAAGAAGATTCGCTGACCTTTACCACGGCCGAGAATTATTTCATCGACAACGATTGCGGCAGGGCAATCCCGGCATTCAAAAAGTACCTCCAACAGTTTCCCGACGGTGGTTTCGTCCTTTCGGCCACCCATTACCTTTCGGTCTGTGCCGAAAAACAGGGCGATGAAGCAGGGGCTCTGGCTTACTACAAACAGATCCTGTCTTTCCCCGATAATCAATACACCGTTCCGGCGCTGTTAAAGGTAGCCCGTGCTTATTACGACAAGAAAGAATATGTAGCGTCATACGACAATTACAAGCGACTGGGCGAACTGGCTGAGAACAAAGGCATGGTGCTGGAAGCCCGTGACGTACTGATGCGCTGTGCTTTTTTGAACGGCGATTACAACGATGCGCGGAAGCAGGCCGCCGAACTGCTTAAAACGGAAAACGTAACCGAAGATCAGATCGTTTACGCCCACTACGTGTTGGCCCGTTCGGCTCTGGAGTTGCGACAGCCTGCGGAGGCGGAAAAGGAATTCAGGATTGTTGACCGGTTGAGTTCCTCAGAACTCGGTGCCGAGGCCAAATACGAAGTGGCGCTGAACGTTTACCGTCAGAATAAACTGGACGAGGCCGAAAACATCATTTATGAAATGCCCGCGCAGTACCCCGGTTACGACTACTGGATTGCCAAATCCTTCATCCTGCTGGCCGACATTTACGTGGCACGCGACAATATCTTCCAGGCTGAGCAAACCTTACAAAGCGTGATCGAAAACTACCCGGGCGATGACCTCAAAGAGGTGGCACGCGGCAAACTGGAACGCCTGAAACCGCCTGAGGAACAACCCGGAAACAAAAACAACGAAGAAGGAGGGGAGGAATAGTCATGGAAATGAAATTGAAAAAAATGAATCAGATGCCGTATTTCCGTCAAACTTTCACCGGTCTCTTTGTTTTCTTGCTGGTACAGACGGTGTTTGCACAGCAGCAAAACCTGGACCGCGATCACAACGAGCAGGTGACCATCATCGGCTCCTTTGACCCGACCATCAATCAGGCCTACAAGATCAATGTGAAACCTGAGCAGAAACCACTGAGTTTTACCAAACCCGACTTTACTTTCCGGTCGATGGAAAGCAATGTAAAAACCGAGATCAAAGCCAGCCAGGTGAAGCCGCTGACCATCCGGGGAGATAAAAGGGTGAAGGTGTACAACAACTACCTGAAAGCAGGCTTTGGCAGCCAGCTGTCGCCACTGCTCGATTTTTACCATTCCAGCGGCAAGGTAGGCAGCTACCGCTTCAATACCGTTGTCCGCAGTTTCTCTTCCTTCGCCAATATTGCCGGTTATTCGCCAAGCCCCTATTCAAATAACAAAGTAGCTGTTGATTTTGAAAAATATTCAAAATACCATACGCTTGACCTGGGGCTTGAGTACGGTCTGAACACCAACAGGTACTACGGTTTCAAACCGGACGATTTTCCATTGGTCACTATTCCGGATGATGAGGATTTAAAACAAAATTTTAACTTGATTCGTGCCAATATAGGAGTTAAAAGCAAATACAAAAACAGGAACAAACTCCACCACGCCGTTAATCTGTCGGGCTACTACTATTTTGACAGGCACGGGGCAAGCGAAACCAATGCAAGCCTTGACTTTGACTTCCACAAAGGATTCGACCTGACGGATGTATTGGATTACCAGAACCTGGGCCTGGAAGGCGAAGCAACCTATTTTGGGAACAAAGACAGCGTGCGCAGCACGACAGATTTTCTGATGACCGCATCCCCCTACTTCAAAGCCAAATACGGCATTCTTGCCTTTGGGGTGACCCTGCGTTTCAGCTATTTGAATGCAGACGCTTCTTCATTTCACTTTTATCCCGTCATCGACCTGTCGGTTGCCGCTATCCCCGAAGCGCTGGTGTTGTATGCCGGACTGGATGGAAATATTCAGAAAAACAGTTATTTGGATTTGACTACGGAGAACTCCTATTTCACCCCTTACGGTATTCCCGATACAAATCTGCGCTGGCAAAATAGTAAAATCATTGCCTTTGGCGGACTGCGCGGAAACATCGTCAAAAAGCTGGGTTACAATGTGGAAGTCAGGTGGAGCAAATTTGAAGACATGGCATTTTTTGTGAATAGCGCCAGATATTATGGTAACCTTGTAGGTTATGGACCGGCGAATAAATTTACCATATTGTATGACGATGGAAGCCGGTTGACCGTTAAAGGAGAACTTTCCTATGCCGTTGATTCCTACCTGAATGTTTGGGCAGGCGGAGAATACAATTAGTATTCGCTGGATAATTTGGACCTGGCTTATCACAAACCTTTATCCGAAATCAATTTTGGTGCATCTTACCTTTTTAAGAGAAAGCTAAAAGTATGGACAGAACTGTTCTATTATGGAAAACGCTACGCAAGGGTCATAAAAGTATTAACGCCCTATTTCGATCAAGAGTTAGACAGCTTCTTCGATATCAACCTCGGGGCTGATTATGCCCTTTCCGACAAGTTCTCTGTTTTTCTTTCCGTTACCAATTTGCTGAACAACAATTACGAACGCTTTTACAGCTACCCGGTTCAGGGTGTCAACGTGACAGGTGGCGTGGCGCTGAAGTTTTAACCTGAGGGAGGGTTAACCTTTCAGTTCGCGGCCGGCAGGTGAAGTGGGGAACTGAAAGGAAGTTTTATTTTGACGGAAAATTTTTCGACCTTTCCGGAGTAAAGCCACCCGGAAGGTCAGTGACCGCTCCCAAATCTATTATAACTGCCATTAGTACTCACCCAAGAAATCGTCTTCCTGCTGCTTGACATAATTGTTCTAAATGGCTTGAATATTTCAGTGATTTCCGACTACTTTCAAGCTTTCAGATTTTGATCCGCCCGGAAGCTTTCAGCATGATTGCACCAATCTGACAACTAATAACTTAAACTTGTTAATAACTTGGTTGATTCCTTTCATTTTTTCACCCGTTCCAAAGGATTAAATTCGTACCTTTGCATGTTGATTTGTGATTAAAAAAATCAAGAAAAAAATATGACCGCAGAAGAAAAAAACAACCTGGCAAACAAAAGCTACACTGCCGACAACATTCAGGTGCTCGAAGGCCTTGAAGCCGTCAGAAAACGGCCGGCCATGTACGTTGGCGACGTCAACGTGAGGGGGCTGCACCATCTGGTTTACGAGGTGGTTGACAACTCCATCGACGAGGCACTGGCAGGATATTGCGATACCATCACCGTTACCATCCACAAGGACAATTCCATCACCGTGGTTGACAACGGACGCGGCATTCCCACGGGAATACACGAAAAAGAACACCGATCGGCCCTGGAAGTGGTGATGACCGTGCTGCATGCCGGCGGAAAGTTCGACAAAGGCTCTTACAAGGTCTCTGGCGGACTGCACGGAGTAGGGGTGAGTTGTGTGAATGCCCTGTCTGGTAAATTGACTGCCAGGGTTTACCGTGAAGGCAAGATTTTCATTCAGGAGTATGAAAAAGGCATACCCAAATACGAAGTCAAAGTCATTGGGGAAACCGAAAAAACGGGAACGGAAATCCATTTCATTCCTGACAACACCATCTTTCTTTCCACGGTTTACGATTATTCCACCCTTGCCGCCCGCTTGCGGGAACTTTCATTCCTGAACAAAGGCATCAGCCTGACACTAATTGATGAAAGGGAACACAACGGAAACGGCGGCGAGCCCAAAAGCGAACTTTTTTATTCCGAAAACGGCCTGGCGGATTTTATTGACTACCTGGATGAAAACAGGGTCAAGCTCATTCCTGAAACCATCAGGATGGAAGGAGAAAAGAATGGCATTCCCATTGAAATAGCCATGCAGTACAACACTTCCTTTACGGAGAACCTGCATTCTTACGTCAACAACATCAACACCCATGAGGGCGGAACCCACCTTTCCGGTTTCCGGCGCGGACTGACACGAACTTTGAAAAGCTATGCCGACAAATCGGGTATGCTGACAAAACTTAAGTTCGACATCAGCGGCGACGACTTCCGCGAGGGGCTGACGGCTGTTATTTCGGTGAAAGTGCAGGAACCGCAGTTTGAAGGCCAGACAAAGACCAAGCTGGGCAATTCCGATGTGATGGGAGCCGTTGACCAGATGATCAGCGAAGCGCTTTCGCACTACCTGGAAGAGCATCCCAAAGAAGCAAAAATTATCGTTCAGAAAGTAATTCTCGCTGCCACGGCAAGGCATGCGGCACGAAAAGCCCGCGAGCTGGTCCAGCGCAAGAATGTACTCTCGGGCTCCGGACTGCCCGGCAAGCTTTCCGATTGCTCGGAACGCGACCCCGCTCTTTCGGAAATCTACCTGGTGGAGGGCGACTCGGCCGGCGGGACGGCCAAACAGGGCCGCGATCGTAAGTTCCAGGCTATCCTGCCTTTGCGTGGTAAAATCCTCAACGTCGAAAAAGCACTGCCGCACAAGATCTTTGAAAGCGAGGAGATCAGGAATATTTTCACTGCCCTAGGGGTAAGCATCGGAACGGAAGAAGACAGCAAGGCGCTGAATATGGAAAAATTGCGTTACCACAAGGTTATCATCATGACGGATGCCGACGTGGACGGCAGTCACATCGCCACCCTCATCATGACCTTCTTTTTCAGGCACATGATCGACCTCATTGAAAAAGGTTACCTCTACATCGCCACACCACCGCTTTACCTGCTGCGCAAAGGCAAGCAGGAACGGTACTGCTGGACGGAAGAGGAACGTGAGCAGCTGATCAGGGAATGGTCGCCCGACGGTACGGAAAAAGGCATCCACATCCAGCGTTACAAAGGTTTGGGTGAGATGAATGCCGAACAGCTTTGGTCAACGACCATGGACCCTGCCCGCCGGACGCTGAGGCAGGTAACCATCGAAAACGGATCGGAAGCCGACCACATTTTTTCGATGCTGATGGGTGACGAGGTGCCCCCGCGCAGGGAGTTCATCGAGGCCAACGCCAAGTATGCCAACATCGATGCCTGATGGAAGAATGACCAATTGGAAACAGGCAAAATGCAAAAAAGGAAAGCCGCTTTCAAAGCGGCTTTCTTATTGCGTTTTGGGTGGAAGATGGGACTTGAACCCACGACCCCTGGAACCACAATCCAGTGCTCTAACCAGCTGAGCTACATCCACCGTAAATCGGGTGGCAAATATAAAAATTTTATCTGTTTGCAACTTACCGGTCATTTTTTCTTTTGCCGAGTACATTCAAAAACAAAACAAAAACCAAAACCCGCTGAGTAGGTTTATTCTCAGCGGGTTGAAGAAAAGAGGCCGCTGCTTCTTCAAACAGCAAAGAGGGAACAAAGATCCCGTGAAAATGAAATTCTTTTTTGAAAGCCCGGTTCAGGGGTTTGTTTATTTTTGGGGTTTATGTTTTTCGGAAAGAAAAAATACGTGGCCTCGGGTTCACTCTCCCGTCTCGCCTGGAAAAACTTCAGACGCAGCCTGCCCGGCATGGCCGCCCTTTACATCATCGGTTTTTCCCTGCTCGTTGCCCTGCTGGGTTACTTCTTAACGCCTGACCCAAGTCCGTTTTCCAACAACCAGACACTCGAAATAGGCATGCAGAAGCCTGGATTTAAAGTGAAGATGCTCCGGGTACGCAGAAATGAACCCGCCTGGGAAACGTCGTTTCTTCACACCATGCTTTTTGGTAGAAAAAGCAATTTCAGAGAGCTTCCTGTAAATAGCTACAGCTTTTCCGGCGACAAGGTCAGGGTCAGATTGTTTGATCCCGAGGGACAGGGAGAGGAAGAAACTTTCAGTCTGGCGGATGTACTTTACCCCCTGGCGGATGAGCCCCGCATTGAGGACGGGCGGATCGAGGTCCCGTTATTTGACGGTACTACCATTGTCACCGATGAACAAAGCATGCGGTCGGAGGTTGAAGAGAAGCATTTTGTGACGCGGCATTACTGGCTGGGTACCGACCAGTTTGGCCGCGACCTGCTCAGCCGCCTGATCATCGGAAGCCGGATAAGCCTTTCGGTAGGTGCTATTTCAGTATTTATTTCCCTGCTTGTTGGCCTGTTGCTGGGCTCGCTGGCCGGATTTTACGGTGGCCGGGTTGACGATCTGATCACTTGGTTCATCAATGTGGTGTGGTCAATCCCTACCTTGCTGCTGGTCATCGCCATTACCTTCGCACTGGGCAAGGGATTCTGGCAAATATTTGTGGCTGTTGGACTTACCATGTGGGTGGAGGTGGCACGTGTTGTCAGGGGTCAGATCATCAGCCTGCGCGAAAAAGAGTTTGTAGAAGCCGGCTTTGCACTGGGGTATTCCGACCTGCGGATCATCTTCCGTCACATCCTTCCCAACACCATGAGTCCGCTCATCGTCATCTCGGCAGCCAATTTTGGCGCAGCCATCCTCATCGAGGCGGGCCTGAGCTTCCTGGGTATCGGCGTTCAACCTCCGCTTCCGTCGTGTGGAGGCATGATCAAAGAGTACTACTCGTTTGTCATCCTCGATTCGGCCTACCTGGCCATCACACCCGGCGTGGCCATCGTCATTCTGGTACTGGCCTTCATGACGCTGGGAAACACCTTAAGGGATGCGCTGGATGTAAAAGTCATGCGCGGCTGAGTAGTGCTTGTTTGCTGTCAGGCTTAAACCCCGATGTGCAACTCTTTGAAGAATGAAGAAGCTTTCACCAGTGCCACCGTTCCGAGGTCTTTGTACAGGTAATCGGCTCGCTCAATAAAATCCATCTCTTTTCCTTTCTGCACTTCTGCGATGCCGAGGAAAGTCAGGTCGGCACCTTTCGATTCTTCCCGGATGATCTGGTTGATGGATTTCGCTTGGTTTTCGTTGTTGATGACCCTGACGGAGATGTTCATCCGCATGATCTCCAGTGCTTTTTTGGCATCCTCACGGATACGTTTTTCTCTTTTTTTATCCGGGTTGATGATCATCAGCCGCACCTCGGCATGACGCCATTCGTAGGATGCTTTGATGAATTTGATCAGCGACAAGGTCAGGTTGCCGTTGTTTGAGCCACCCCGCCACCAGATGTCGATGCGGCTGTAACTTCCGAATCCCCTTTGCTGGTCGTAGTCCAGCATGACGATGTTGAGGTCCAGGTCGCTCAGGTGCCTGAGCATTTTTGCAAAACCCAGCGGGTCTTTAGTGTGGCGTCCCCAGCCGAAAACAACCGTGTTGGGCTCTACCCCTGAAAAACCGTAGGTCGCTGCAATGCTTTCAATTCCCTCGAAAATATTGTTACACTCCATCCGTCTGGAGAAAATGCCGTCGTCGCCCTCCATTTCTTCGTCGGGGATGGCCTGTTGGTGTTTGGGGAACAAAACTTTTGAGGATTTGTTCAGCACCAGATCGAAGTTGGAAATCATTCCCTGGTCACCGGCCAGGTACTTGCCAAATTCAATCAGGTATGGCCTGCTTTTGGCACCACCGCTGAAAAGCAGGATGTTAGGCCGCCAGTTACGCTCGTCCAGCTGCCTGCGCGCCAGCTGTGTCAGCATTTTCCTGATAATCGAAGCCCGCACACTCTGCCACACATCGCCCATGTCGAGCCGCAATTGCTTTTTCTGGATGTAGTAATAAATACCACCGATGACGATCAGGGCGACAAACATGGAAAGCACATCCAGTTGCATCATGATAAAAAAGGCAGCGCCAAAGCCTACCAGGCCGACCCAAAGAGAAATCCTGAAGGACGGACGGAAGTCGGTGCTGGCCCATTTTTCCAGTGCAAAGGCCAGGTTAATAAAACCGTAAGCAGTGAGGTAAAACATGGTAACCACCCCGGCGATGATGTTCAGGTCGCCGATGAGAATGCCGATTTCAGCCAGGATAAAGGTGAAGAACAGGGCGTTACGCGGTTCGTTATTCGTGCCGTAAGATTTAGCCAGAATCCGCGGTACAATGCGGTCGTGGGCCACAGCCTGAATGATGCGCGGCCCGCCCAGTATCCCACCCATGGCTGAGGAAAGGGTTGCGCCCCAAACACCGGCAATCACCAGGGCAGGCAACCAGGCTACTTTCATCAGAAAATTGTAATCGTTCAGCAGCAAATCACGGTCAACGTAAAAATAAAACCCGATGGCCAGAGCCAGATAGACGACAAGCCCCGTTCCGATGGAATACATCGTTCCCAACGGAATGTCTTTCTTGGGGTTTTTTAAATCGCCCGACATGGCCACGCCGGCTGTAAAACCCGTAACCGCAGGGAAGAAAATG
>JAJRWG010000290.1 GCA_024276895.1 Bacteroidota bacterium | reverse complement strand
TCCTGACGCGGGCCGGGCAGTGTCGAAGCGTGTGGCTTTAGATTTTCTTCCAAAGCCGGTGAAACGAATGCCCTCGAATAAGCTGTAAAGATTGTGCCCTTTTTTAAGGGAAGTGGCGTAAACAAATCCCCACAACGCGCCCCCAAGGTGGGCAATGTGTCCGCCGGGATTATCGGACTGAATGCTCAGGATGTCAAGGGCGATGAGCGCCAGCGCGAGGTACTTGAGTTTTACACGGCCAAACAGAAACAAGTGAACGGTGTAATCCCGGACGTAGGTTGCCACTGCGATGATGATAGCCAGCACCGATGCCGATGCGCCCAGGGCGAAGGCTGTGTCTTTTGCCCCGTTGAACACCGGAAAAATATTGAAGGCAAGCATGAAAAACAGCCCGCCGGCCAGACCACCGATCAGATAGGTCAACAGCAGTTTTTTCTGGCTGAGGTATTCCAGGAAGATCACGCCGCCAAAATAAAGCATGATGAGATTGAACAGCAGGTGAATGAAACCTTCCTGCAGGAACATATAGGTAACAATCGTCCACGGACGCATGGCAAAGGTGGCGGGAGACGAGGGAAGGGCAAACCATTGTCCGATGACACTGAGTATTTCACCGCTGCCATGCCCGGCGGCAAACAACCAGGTAAGCAGGCCGACTACCTTGACCAGCAGGTAAACCATCGTATTGATCAGGATTAAGCGTGATAAAATGGTATTGCTCAGGAAAATCCTTCGAAGGGTGCCACCGGTGTTGCCTTGTTGTTGATAAAAGTTCATAATGCATGCTGATTTCAGGCTTCAAAATTAATGAATTCCTTTGTGGCTGTTTTCCAAAAAAATCTTTCGCTTGGTAAATAATAAAAAAAAGTCTGCTGCGGTTATCCAAAATCCGGGGCGGTTTCAGGCTTGCTTAATACAGTGTGCCTTTCTTTTTCCAGAATTGTATCAGCAGGAAACCGAAGATCATCCCGCCCAGGTGGGCAAAGTGGGCAACGTTGTCGCCGGCGCTGTTGGCAATTCCCGAATAAAGTTCGATGCCGCCGTAAATCATTACAAAATACTTGGCTTTGACGGGGATGGCAAAATAGACGTAAATCAGCGAATTGGGAAACATCATTCCGAAGGCCAGCAGGATGCCGAATACGGCACCCGATGCACCGATGGTCGGGGTATTGACAATCAGGTTGAGCGATGCCATGGCGGCATCGCTGTAATTCATGCCCCGTTGCAAAACCTCGTATCCTTCGCTGTAAACCAGTTGAACATTCTGCGGGCTCAAAGCGGCTTCCAGCGTGCTGATGCGGATATAGGCCACCAACACCTGCACAAGGCCTGCACCGATACCGGTGATCAGGTAGTAATTCAAAAACCGCCGGCTGCCCCACACATTTTCCAGAGTGTTGCCGAACATCCACAGGGCAAACATGTTAAACAGGATGTGTGCAAATCCGGCATGCATGAACATGTAGGTGATAAACTGCCAAACGCCGAATTTCTGTGAAAGCGGGTAGTGCAACCCGAACAGCCCGACCAGATCGTAATGCACGCTGGATGACAGCACGAGGGTTGCCAGAAAAAACAGGCCGTTGATGATCAGCAGGTTCTTGACAACCGGCGGAAGCATGGTAAAACCCTGTGGACGGTATTCTTGCATAATCGTTTTTGCTTAAAGCGGTTAAAAATGACGAGCAGTCTTTGTCGGAGCCCTCACTTCAGGAAAATTTCAATATCACCGATCTTGACCACGGCCAGCGTTTTCTTTCCGTCGGGCGAAAGCTGTGGAACTTTGCATCGGAACAGCCGCCGGTACAAATCGGCCATTTCGCGCTCCTCCAGTACCGTTCCTGTCTTGATGGATAAGCTGGTCGCCATCGAGCGGGCTAAATTAAGATTTTTGTCGTAATTGAGGTCTTTGGACTGCTCTTTGTGGTTTTGCACGATCCGTTCCAGAAGAGCAGCCACATCGGCTTCTTTGACTCCCGAGGGAACACCTTTCACCACAAAGCTTTTGCTGCCGAAAGCCTCCATCACGAAGCCCAACTTACCGATGTCTTTTTCAAGCGTGCGGATGATACCGGCATCGTCAGGTGAAAAATGGATGGTCTGCGGGAACAACTGCTGTTGCGAAGCAGGCACGCTGCCCCGTAGCTGTTCAAGGAAGTACTCGTAAAGGATACGTTCGTGTGCCCGCTGCTGGTCAATGAGCATCATTCCTCCCTGGACGTTGGTCACGATAAAACGCTGTTGCAACTGGAAAAACGGGTTTGCGTGTTCCGTTTCCATCAATTTTTCTTCATTATCAGGCTGCACTGCCGGGGCTGGTTTTTCCAGTCCTTCGTAAATTTTCCTCCATCCGGCGCCGCCGGTGTTCTTGCCCGGCGGACTGCTTTGTTTAAAAGGATTGTATTCAGGATCGATGCTAATACCGGGTTGTTTCAGGTCTTTTGCGGGCAGTGTCGATAAGGCTGCCTCCACTTCCGGGTTTACATCAAAGTCGATGGTTGGCGTCAGGCTGTGTTTGCCGATGGATTGTTTCACTGCTGCATGAAGGATGGCGTACACCAGGTGGGCGTCTTTGAAGTTGACTTCCGTTTTGGTGGGATGGATGTTGATGTCAATATCCTCGGGATCTACTTCGATGTTCAGAAAGTAGAAAGGAAAGGCATCCGAAGGAATGAGCTCGCTGTAAGCCCTGGCAACTGCGTGGTTCAGGTAGGCATGCTTTACAAAACGTTTGTTCACGAAGAAGTACTGTTCTCCCCGTGTTTTTTTCGCAAACTCGGGTTTGCCGATGAAACCGTTGATGGACAAGCCGGTGGTGTTTTGTTCCGCCGACAGTAGGCGTTCGTTGTACACTTTGCCGAAAATACCCACAATCCTCGATTTTAAACTGCCCGATTGCAGCCTGAAAACGACCTTGTCGTTGTTCACCATACTAAAGCTGATCTGCGGTTGGATGCCCGCCACGCGGATAAACTCCTCGATGATATGCCTTGTTTCGGTGGTGTTTGACTTCAGGAAGTTGCGTCGTGCAGGCACATTGAAGAACAGGTTTTTCACCTGGATGTTGGTCCCGGCGGCACACTGGCAGGCTTGCTGTTCCAGCACTTTGGAGCCTTCAATTTTCAACAGGCTCCCCAACTCTGCATCGTGGGGGCGGGTTTTCATTTCCACCTGGGCGATGGCGGCGATGGAAGCCATGGCCTCACCGCGGAAACCCATGGTGCGGATGGCAAACAGGTCTTCGGCCTTGCTGATCTTGGAGGTGGCGTGGCGCTCAAAACACATGCGCGCATCCATGGGGGTCATTCCGCTACCGTTGTCAATTACCTGAATGAGTGTTTTGCCGGCATCCCTGACGATAAGTTTGATGTCGGAAGCACCTGAATCCACGGCGTTTTCAAGCATCTCCTTCACGGCCGAAGCCGGCCGCTGGATGACCTCGCCGGCGGCAATCTGGTTGGCAACGGAATCGGGCAGTTGTTTAATGATGTCTGACATTGGATTGCTTTGCTGACATTGTTGGCGAATGTTTTTAAATTTACTGTCCGACCCTCAGCCCGAACAGGGCAATGATTTTGTAAACGAAATCAGTGAAAAAGATCAGATACACCCCGCCGACGATGATGGTCGCATAAAAAAAGAAGTAAATAAGTTTGGACAGTGTGCTTTTTTCCTCTTTGTCGTGTCCGCCCCTGTGCCACCGGCGTGCTATTTGCAGCCGCAGCCCTTCGCGGTGACTGACCTTGGAGTTGTAGCCCAGGGCAGCTTTTCTTTGCTCCAGCGCCTCAATGTCCTCGTCGTAGTAACGCGGCTTGTACGAAAACCTCTTGGGTTTGGGAGTTCGGAATGTTACAAATCGCATGGCTGTGGTTTTTGTTTCTGCAAAGGTAGGGGATTTTGGGCGCAACCGCGGAGCTGGGAGGAGGAACAGGGTAAATTTATTGTTGCGAGGGAAATTTCGGCAGGGATGTTTGTTAGCAGATTGATTACCGGAAAATCGTCGCAAATAGTACGCTGCATTCCACCTGGAGTAGCTTAGCGGTATTTTACCCGCTCCGGCAGGGGCCCGTATGAACTCTTCCAAAAATAAATACAAGCGACAAGCGATCTTCGCCAAATCTCAATATATTTGCTCATCCACATAAGCCCGTAACCATGAGAGACAGAACATTCTTAATGACCAAGATCATTGCAACGCTTGGCCCGGCAACATCTTCCTTAACGGTCATCAAAGAACTGATAGAAGCCGGTGTGAGGGTGTTCAGGTTAAACTTTTCACATGGAACTTTTGATGCATTTGACGAGCTTGTAAAAACCATCCGGAAGGCTGAAGATGAAACCGGGATATTTGTCGCACTGCTTGGCGATCTGTCAGGTCCTAAGATCAGGGTCGGCAAGGTTGTTGAGGAAGGCGTAATGCTCAATGCCGGCGATATAATTCAGTTTGTAAAAAAACCTGTTGTCGGCGGCACGGTTGGAAATGAATTTACCTTTTCAACAACTTACCCGCAATTCATCGAAGAAGTGAAGCCCGGTCAAAAAGTATTGCTGGATGACGGGAACATTGAATTAAGGTGTGTATCCGCGACAGTTTACCCTGACGAAGCGGTTTTAAGATGCAAGGTCATCAATGGAAATATGCTCTTTTCTTCCAAAGGGATAAACCTTCCTGATACCGAGCTTTCGTTTCCGTCGCTGACCGAAAAGGATTTGCGATGCCTTAAATATGCTGTGGACCGGAAATTCGACTTTATCGCGCTGAGTTTCGTTAGAAAAGCAGAAGACGTGCGGGTGCTTAAAAAGCACCTGACTGAAATGAAAGCCCGGCCGGCGGGCCTCGGAATTACAGGGGGAGATTTGGGTTTTTCAACAACATTTGAAGACAATTATATCCCTGTAATCAGTAAAATAGAAAAGCCCCAGGCCATTGATAATCTTGACGAGATCATCGAAGAAAGCGATGCGATCATGGTGGCGCGTGGCGACCTGGGTGTGGAAATGGACCTGGCCGAAGTAGCCATTTTACAAAAACAAATTATCCGCAATTGCAGGCATCACATGAAACCGGTGATTGTGGCAACACAAATGCTGCAGAGCATGATACATGAAGCTGCTCCCACGCGGGCCGAGGTTTCGGATGTCGCCAATGCCATAATGGACAAGGTGGATGCGGTTATGCTGAGCGGCGAAACGGCCGTCGGTAGGCATCCTGTTGAAACGGTAAAGATGATGAGCCGGATAGCCCGCAAAACAAATGATTACCTCAAGGAGAACCTTTCCCACAGCGGTAAATATATGCCCTACGAAGGCCTGCTGAACAGCAAGGCTGCAATGGCACGGGGTGTCAGTATGATGGCTCGTGACATTCAGGCTAAATACATCATCACCTGGAGCCATTCGGGTGGCAGTTCGGTTTTCCTGTCGCAGCAAAGGATACAAATTCCCATTATAAGTTTTGCTGAGAACATCACCCGTTTACAACAATTGTCGCTGGTGTACAGCATACGGCCTGTATTTATGAAACAACCCGAATCAGGCAGTAAATTTATTGCCAGACTTGATGAAATACTTATCGCCAACAAATGGGCTGAAAAAGGCGACCCTGTCATCGTTGTCGCCAGCAGCCCAATCAAAAAAAGAGGGCTCACCAACAGGGTGGTTATTCATTATATCGGGGAAAGCCTGGGCGAATAAAACCTCTTCAACGGTTTTAAGCCGATACACCTGAACCTGTAAGGGCAAAGGTGAACTACGATATCCCGGCCAAAAAAATTGCCTGTCATTTTCCGTGCATACGGCAATTCGGCTTATATTTATCCGAAATTTAAACTTTGACGGCGATCCCGGAAGAACCGGCGTAGCGATCTGTTACAAGATGGAAGAATTGATTCAACAATATAAAGAGAATTCAAGCCTGGTGTACAATACTTGGTTCGTGAATAACGAAGAACGGTTAAAAGCATTTCGTTCTATTCGAAGAGGGGTTATCCAGGTGATCAGCG
>JAJRWG010000289.1 GCA_024276895.1 Bacteroidota bacterium | reverse complement strand
TAAGCCTTGTTTTGTAGGTCGACAAATCGGGCTTCTTCGTGTGTTGTACGGTTTTTTCCTGCTCACCTCCCCCCTTTTTCAGCTCGCTGATATCAAGCCAGGCAACACCTTTGAAATGCACGAAAATACCATGCAGCGTTCCCCGCCTGTTCTCGACATACCAGCAATTGTTGATGGCACTCCATCGGGCGCCCTCCAGCTTTTTCGTGTGTGCGATCAGTGCTTTGTCGTAATCGAAATAAAGGCCGATCTGGTCTTTCCCGCGATGGCGCAATTTTTTTAATATGATGACCGGCATCGACACGGATCAGGAGCGTTTAAAAAAGTGCCACTAAGTTAAAACAAAAAATCGTGACATGAACAACTGCCGTATCAAATCAGATTTTGAGTACTTTGATTTTCTTGCGCAGCACAAATCCTCCTTTGAATATTTTCTATTTTTGCACCTCCGTTTTTCACCAAAAAAAATTGCCGCATGAGACAACTGATTGAATGTGTTCCCAACTTTAGCGAGGGACGCGATATGGCCGTAATCAGGCAGATTACCGATGAAATTGAAAAGATTGAAGGTGTTAAATTGCTGGACGTGGACCCCGGCGCTGCCACCAACCGCACGGTGGTGACTTTCGTGGGTACGCCGGATGAAGTGATTGAAGCCGCTTTTGCCGCCGTAAAAAAAGCCGCCGAAGTTATCGACATGCGCCACCACAAGGGTGAACATCCCCGCTTTGGGACTACCGACGTTTGTCCGCTGGTTCCCGTCTCTAACATCAGCATGGAAGAAACCGTTGAATACGCCCGCAAGCTGGCCAAACGCATTGGTGAAGAACTGGAAATTCCCGTTTTCTGTTACTAAAACGCAGCCTTTACCGAAGTGCGCCGCAACCTGGCCAACTGCCGTGCCGGCGAGTACGAAGCACTGCCCGAACGCATCGTCACCGATGAATGGAAACCCGATTTCGGCCCGGCCGAATTCAACGAAAGGGTGGCCGGCAGCGGCGTAACGGCCGTGGGTGCGCGCGATTTCCTGGTGGCTTTCAACGTAAACCTCAACACCACCTCCACACGGCGGGCCAACGCCATCGCTTTCGATGTGCGCTAAAGGGGAAGGACAAAACGTGAGGGAAACCCGATAACAGGAAAAATCGTCAAAGACGAAAACGGAAAACCCGTGATGATCCCCGGCTCACTCAAGGCGGTGAAAGCCATCGGCTGGTTTATCGAAGAATACGGCATCGCACAGATTTCCATGAATCTGACCAACATCAGCATCACACCCGTTCACGTGGCTTTCGACGAAGTCTGCAAAAAGGCCGACGCCCGCGGCATTCGCGTGACAGGCTCCGAACTGGTGGGGCTTATCCCACTGGAAGCCATGCTGGAGGCAGGTCGTTACTTCCTGCGTAAACAAAAACGTTCGGTGGGTGTGGACAATGACGAACTCATCAAAATCGCCATCAAATCCATGGGACTGGATGAACTGAAGCCGTTCAATCCCAAAGAACGCATCATCGAATACCTGCTGGACGAAGGGAGCAACAAACTGACGGACATGTCGCTGACGGCTTTTTCCAACGAAACGGCATCCGAGTCACCGGCGCCGGGAGGTGGTTCCATCGCGGCTTATGCCGGAGCGCTCGGTGTTTCGCTGGGAACCATGGTGGCAAACCTGTCGTCGCACAAGCGCGGCTGGGACGACCGCTGGGAAGAGTTCTCCGACTGGGCCGAAAAAGGCCAGCAGTACAAGGACGAATTGCTGCGGCTGGTGGACGAAGACACACGTGCGTTCAACAAAATCATGGATGCTTTCGGCCTGCCGAAAAAAACTGCGGAAGAAAAATCTGCCCGTCAGCAGGCCATAGAAGAGGCGTCAAAATACGCCATGGAAATCCCGTTCAAGGTGATGGACACCGCCTACCATTCCATCGAAGTGATGCGTGCCATGGCCGAAAACGGTAACCCCAATTCCGTTTCCGATGCAGGCGTGGGCGCCCTTTGCGCACTGGCTGCCGTCGAAGGCGCTTTCCTGAACGTGAAGATCAATGCCGCCGGCATCGCCGACAAAACCTTTACCAGCGCCCTGATCAGCCGTGGCGAAGAGATCGCCCAAAAAGCCAAAGCCTGCCGCAACATGATTCTGGAAACGGTAGAGCAAAAGATAAATGAGTTGTGAGACGGTGAGACGGTGAGACGGTGAGACAGTGAGACGGTGAGACGGTGAGACGGTGAGACGGTTAGACGGTGAGACGGTTAGACGGTGAGACGGTGAGACGGTGAGACAGTGAGACGGTGAGACGGTGAGACAGTGAGACGGTGAGACGGTTAGACGGTGAGACGGTGAGACGGTTAGACGGTGAGACGGTGAGACGGTGAGACGGTGAGACGGTTAGACGGTGAGACGGTGAAAATGTTAAAATTGTTCGATTGAAACAAGACGCAAAATAACCAATGACGGCCGCAGGCCACTTGACGCCCGCAGGGCAAATGACGGCCGCAGGCCACCTGACGCCCGAAGGGCACTTGACGCCCGTAGGGCAAATGACGGCCGCAGCGCAAATGACGACAAAGCCAAAGTACCATTAACCAAAAAGCTATGGATCAATTAACAACCATCATCCTGTACTTCACCTCCTTCCTCACCCTGATGAATCCCATGGGCATCATGCCGGTATTTCTGACCATGACATCGGATTTATCGAAAAAAGAAAGAAGGCATACGGCACTCAAAGCGGTGATTACGGCAACGGCTGTACTTATCTTGTTTGCTTTTGCAGGCCGCTACCTGTTTCATTTCTTCGGCATTTCGGTGGCAGGCCTCAAGGTTGTCGGCGGTTTTTTGTTCTTTTTCATGGGCTACGACATGCTGAACGCACGGCTGAGCCCGATGAAAATCAAGGAGGAAGATGTAGAAAAATATGTTGACGACATTTCCATCACGCCTCTGGGCATCCCCATGATTGCCGGACCCGGTGCCATCACCAATGCCATTGTGCTGATGGGTGAAAGCGCCGATTACAGCGCCAAAATGCTGGTGATTATTTCCATACTTCTGGTTTCGGTCACCCTGCTCCTTGTTTTGTTTGGCGCGGCGGGCATTACCCGCTTTCTGGGCGACACCGGCAACAAAATCATGATGAAGCTGATGGGCCTCATCGTGATGGTGATCGCGGTGGAGTTTTTCTTTGCAGGGATAACGCCTTACGTACAGGCAATGCTGCAGTAATACCGGTGGCCGCTTGTATTTTTTGATCGCACGCCTGGAAAACTTTGCGGCATGATACGGGGGAAAAACCTCAGACAAGCTGTTTCCCGGAAAGAATCCGTTCTTCCGGGGAGCCTGCCGGGTACTGCTGCGTTTTTCTTCGCCGGGCTAGTGCTTTATATTCAGACAATTATCAAACGGCTAATAAAAATCAAAAAAAGTTGCATATTCTGAAAGAAGTTGGTACTTTTGCCGACCAAATTTTAAAAGGATAAACCAATGGCCAAAAAGACCAAAGATGTACGGATTCAGGTGATTCTGGAATGCACCGAGCACAAAAACAGCGGAATGCCCGGTACGTCAAGGTACATCACCACCAAGAATAAAAAAAACACCCCCGACAGACTCGAGTTGAAAAAATACAACCCGATCTTAAAGAAAATGACTGTTCACAGAGAAATTAAATAATTGAACCATGGCTAAGAAAGTAGTTGCAACCCTGCAAAGCTCAGGAAAAGATTTTGCGAAAGTTATCAAAATGACAAGGTCACCCAAAACCGGTGCCTACACCTTTAAAGAAGATATTGTCCCAACAGAAGCGGTAAAAGAATTCTTTGCAAAAAAGTAAACCGCCATTCCAAGACCGGTCTTACTGAAAAAGCTTTTTCCTGTACGGCGGGGAAGAGCTTTTTTTAATTGGTCATTGGTCATTGGTAACTGGTCATTGGTAATTGGTAACTGGTAATTGGTAACTGGTAATTAGTAATTGTTTGTTTCATTTTGTTTGTTGAATAGCTATTTTTGGGGTGGTTGATTTTATAAAATGACTAATCGAAATAAAATAAACTATCCTATTAAGGATCAGGATAATTAAATCGCAGACCATGGAATTGGAAGACTTGCGCGTTTATAATAAGGCTCTTGATTTTGGTGAAGAAGTTTGGAAGGCAGTAGCAAACTGGAATCATTTTGATAAAGATACCCGTCGGCAAACAACTTGTTCGGGCTTCCGATTCTATCGCTGCAAATCTGAGTGAAGGCTTTGGCAGATACCATTACAATGAAAAAAAGCATTTTGGATATTATTCAAGAGGTTCTCTTTATGAAGCGAAAACCTGGTTATTAAAGGCTAAAAACAGAGGGTTGATAAAAAATGAAAAGTTCATCATGTTTATTGAAGACATTAACTCGATTGGCAAAATGCTGAATGCTTATATTTAAGCCATCGGACCTGCTCATCAGGAAAAGGATTAATTTGTAATAACCAAAAACTAATTTCCCAATGTTCAGTTTAATTTTCCAATTTCCAATAACTAATTTCTAATTTCCAGTTTCCAATAACCTAATCCACCATGGGCATATTCTCCATCTTTTCAAAACAAAAACAAAAAGAAGACCTCAACAAAGGACTTGAGAAAACAAGAACCAACGTCTTCAACAAATTATCCAAGGCTGTAGCAGGCAAGTCAAAGGTTGACGACGAAGTGCTCGACAACCTGGAAGAAGCGCTCGTCACTTCGGATGTGGGGGTAAAAACCACCCTCAAGATCATCGAACGCATCGAAGCACGGGTAGCCCGGGACAAATACCTCGGTACGGATGAACTGAACCGCATCCTCAGGGAAGAAATCGAAGCCCTGCTGGAAGAAAACAACTCCGGCGATGGCGAAGACTTTGTACTGTCCGAAGACAAGAAACCTTACGTCATCATGGTTGTGGGCGTGAACGGCGTGGGCAAGACCACCACCATCGGCAAGCTGGCTTACAACTTCAAAAGGGTCGGGAAGTCGGTGATGTTGGGTGCTGCCGACACTTTCCGCGCTGCAGCCGTTGACCAGTTGACCATCTGGTCGCAAAGGGTTGATGTTCCCATTGTGAGCCAGGGCATGGGCGCCGATCCGGCCTCCGTGGCTTTCGACACCCTGAAATCGGCCATCGCACAAAACACCGACGTGGTGATCATTGACACTGCCGGACGCCTGCACAACAAGGTCAACCTGATGAACGAATTGTCGAAAGTAAAAAGGGTGATGCAAAAGCTGGTTCCCGATGCACCCCACGAAATCCTTTTGATACTTGACGCATCCACCGGACAGAACGCCATCGAGCAGGCCCGTCAGTTTGTGGCCACTAACGAAGTCAATGCCATTGCACTGACCAAGCTTGACGGCACAGCCAAAGGCGGGGTGGTCATCGGCATCTCCGACCAGTTTAAAATCCCCGTCAAGTACATCGGCGTGGGTGAACAAAAAGAAGACCTGCAGATCTTCAACCGGAAAGAGTTCGTGGAAACACTGTTTACGGATTGAGGATGGGTGGAGAAAAGAAGTCGGCAGTTGGCAGTCGGCAGTCGGCAATCAGCAGTCAATCAATCCAAACAACCATGCCTGACAATTGCATAACGCGCGAAGCGCACTTCACGGCCGCAGGCCACCTGACGCGCAAAGCGCCAATGACAGCGAAGCGAATGACGGCCGCAGGCCACCTGACGCGCGAAGCGCACTTTACGCCCGAAGGGCAAATCACAATTCACAAATCACAAATCACAATTCACAATTCACAAATCAATCCCCCCCTTCCATGCCATCCAAGAAAAAAGTAAACGTCATCACCCTCGGTTGCTCCAAAAACCTTGTCGATTCGGAGATACTGATGGGACAGTTGGGTAGCAAGTACCGGCTTGCCCACGATTCCGACGAACC
>JAJRWG010000288.1 GCA_024276895.1 Bacteroidota bacterium | reverse complement strand
TCCGAGCCAAATCTCTCGGCCTGTTTCTTAAAGTCTTCCATCATTTTGGGGCCGTCAATTCCTTCAGGGTATCCCGGAAAATTATCTACTTCAGTGGTGGTGGTCAGTTGTCCGCCCGGTACCATACCTTCATACATGACCGGATGCAAGTCGGCACGTGCTGCATAAATTGCTGCTGTGTATCCGGCAGGCCCCGAGCCGATTATCAAACATTTTGTTTTTTCCATTTTATTCTTTCGTTGGTGATTCAATTCGTTTGGGCACTGACGTCAAAATAAGTGCCACACCGGTTTTTTGCAGGTAAACGTGACATTCTGTCCGTGAATTCCAGGACAGAAAACTTCTGCCGCGATAACTCAAGGCACCTTTTTTTCCGGTGATCGTTTTCACGCAAACCGGGCAACAAAAACCCAGGCAAGACGTTGATGTATCACAAAAGGTTTTTCCCAAACAAGGAGCCGAAATAGTTATACCTTTGCGCAAATTTAATCATTAAATGGTACGTATATTTTATCTGTTAGCCCTCACGGGAATAATTGCGTTGACGGCTTGTTCCACAACAAAAAAAACCAGCCAGTCCGAAGGGCCTGTCGGCATGAAACAAAAGCAGTTTAATAATGAACAGATCGAAGCCGATGCCTTGGCACTGGCCGACATTACTTGTCAGTGGGAACTGGCAAAATATTACTCAGACCTGCAGGAGCACAACAACAAATTAAAAAGTGAAGAAAAAAACCTGCGCAAGATGAAGAGTGCTTTTGAAGAAAAAATGAAAATAAGGTATATGCAAATCGATAACCTGAAGAAGAAATTCAACAAAGAACTGGAAAAGGCTCACAAGCGGCTGGATGCCTGTGGTAAATTAGATGTTATCCGCGAAATGCAAAAAGAACTGGAAATGAAAAAGCAGGAGGGTGAGCAATGAAACTAAACCGCTTGTTTTATGTGTTGGTTGTCTTTGCTTTTACAAGCCTGATGCCGGCCTGCTCAACCGGGAGTGGCGGGACTGATAAGGACGAAAGCCAGGTTGTCTCACCCGGCGGAGAAATACTCAGGGATGCCCAAACCTATGCCGAAAAACAATGTGTGCTCGAAAGGCAGATCATCCTGTTGAAAAACAACCCCAAAATGAAAGACCGCGACCAGCGGCTACAGGAACTGAAACAGGAAAAGAAGAAGCTAAAAAATTACTACATGAAAAAGTACGCGGAAAAGCCTGAAGAACGTGTGGCCTTTCAAAGGGCTGTTAAAATGGCACGTCGTGATTCGGACCTCTGCCGCAACATGCCCAAACTGAAAAAGTAACAAACCGGCTGAATCGGGGTTCAACCCGGTGCCGGGCAGGCAAATTTTTTTCATCCCCCGAAAGCACTTGCTTTTTCAAAAAATGCTTATTTTTGCAGCCGGATTTTTACAGACGTTCTTTCGCATTTAAGAATCTTCAATATCGGGGTGTGGTGCAGTTGGCTAGCATGCTTGCATGGGGTGCAAGTGGTCGCAGGTTCGAGTCCTGCCACTCCGACGGGAAAAAGCCCTGGTAGCAATGCCGGGGCTTTTTTATTTGGAAATTTCCTGTGGACGAAAACCGGCAGGACGAGAAGTTTATCCCGGGAGACGAAATAAAACTAAGGCCAAATTGCAAATACCCCCTAAATCAGGGCCAAAAAAAGAGGCTGGTCTTTTTAGGACAGCCTCTCTTTTATCAATAACCACTATGAGATTTAGTCGTGATAATCCGGGAAAGCGACAGTGTCTTGTCCCATTACCATCAAGTTTCTAATATCATCATCAGTAATGCCTGTTGGCGACATAGCACCTGCGTCTGCGCAACCAGCAGCAATATGTTCTCTGTCTAAAGGCATACCCCACACGGCTTTGTGCTGTATTTCGTGCGGATCACCTCTGAACATATTACCTAACCATTCACCCTGACAATAAATATTAATTTTTGAACCATCAGCGCCATGGCAACTTGCACATTTAGCATTGTATGTTGCTAAACCGGCTGCAGCATCACCGTTTTTACCGATGTCAGAGAATGTTTTGGTACCGTTAGGGTAGGTACCGGTGGTCGTCAGTGTATAAAAATCATCGGTCTGGTGAGCAGTTTCTTTGATGAATTTAACGAGGTCCCAAATGTCTTCGGGAGTCAGAATATCAGCAAAACGCGGCATGACATCATTGTATGTTCCGGAATAAGGATCCCGGCCATCTGCCATACTGATTGCATCATATATTTCACGAATTCCGTCGTTTACACGAACCTCATCTATTAAATTAACGGGTGCAACTTTAGGATAAGTTGAGGAAGGAGCTTTATCAATGAGTACGCCCCACTGACCTTTTAAATCCCACCCATGACAAGACTTACACCTGAAAAAGTTAGGCATGTCTGTCATGCTTGTTTCATTGATGAGTTTTTCATTCAATACATGATCAAAAAGACGTGCGCCTCTAATGCCGTCAGCAGCATCATAGGCTACCTGGTCACTATCAGTGTCCGTTGACTTGTCCTTTTTACAAGACGTGATCAAAATACTTGCACCAGCTATCAATACAATTGACAAAACCGGCATTAAAAGTCTAAACGCTTTTTTCATAAGAAATAAATTTTTAGGTTAAAAAAGCGAATTTATATTAAAAGAACATTGTGATCTTAAATATGCAATAAATACTTATCAACCGGCCTTTTTTGACGCTTATTAACAATATTATGTTAATAACCTGGCCGGGATTTCACTATCCCCGGGAAAGTACTCCTTCCTTTGAATTGAGCAGCTATCTGTAAACGTTTCGTTGCGAAACATCCGGGCCGTGCACAGCCCATGCTGCACCTTGCAGTATCCGGAACGGCAGGCTGGTTTGTGCTGAACGTTGGTTTAAGATTAATTCGGCTTTAGTTCCCCAGCTTAATGATCAGCCCGCCGTTGAAATCTCCCTGGATGATAGCGGCATAGCTGTTCATGCTCAGGCCTGATCCACCGGTACCGGCATAAAATCCGACACCACCGAAGAACATCGGCAGCAAAAAACGGCCGCGGAGCATGATGCCCACATGCTCTGAAAACATGAACTTAACGCCCAAACCGGCAGTGATGGAAAATAAAACCCGGTCTTCGTAATCGGCAAAATCAAACCAGGTGGCCCCAAGTGAAAAGGAGCCGAAAGGTGTAATTTTAGGGTTGTTTTTACTGATGGCTTTCACCACTCCTATCTGGAAGTAGTTGGTGCTCATGGAAGTTTTTTTGTCGCTAAAACCCGGAAAACCTGCATAAGCAGTGAACCTTCCTTCACTCTCCATGCGGGTGTAATTAATCTCCAGGTCAACAACCTCGCGGATGGGGGCAAGGATGGACAGACCGTAATCCATGCCGTCGGTTACCTTGTACTCGCCTTCGTAAAAATTGACACGCCCGCCAAACATATATCCTGCAAAAGGTATGATTTCGACTCCCTGCGAGAAAACCAAAACCGGAAAAAGCATCGTGATAAATAGTACTTTGATTTTTTTCATGTGTTTATAATTTTAGATTTCGTTTTGAATAACCACCCATACACTGAGCTTTTATTCGTGCAACATGTCCGTATGGATTCGTGGAACTTAAAAGTTACTTCAAAGAACGGTATTTTTTCCAAGTGAACGGATGATCTTCCCGCTCTTTGTTGTATTGATTCGCTCAACAAAAACGATTTCTTTTGGCATTTCGTATCCGGTGAGCTTTGCATTCAGTATTTCCCACAGTTGTTTGTTAACGGTGTCCTGCTTTCTGCCTTCTACCACCATCACCAGCTTTTCCCCCAGTTTATCATCGGGAAGTGCAGTGAAAAAGAACTGTTCGTCCATGCTGCCGGCCAGTTTTTGCTCGATTTGTTCGGGAAACAATTTAACTCCGCCGGAATTGATTACATTGTCCCTGCGTCCCAAAATGCGGAATCCGTTTTCGGAAAAATCAGCCAGATCGTTGGTTTGGAGACCGTGAACCCCCAACCGGGGAGCATCGATTTTCAGACAATCACCCAAACCCGGCCCAACCGTTACACCTGGCAGCGGACTGAACAGACCGGTGGCCCGGCTGCCGTTTACCCTACGCAAAGCAATATGGGTGATGGTCTCGGTCATGCCGTAAGTGTGCCAGACTTCCGTTTGCAGGCTTTGCAGACGCTCTTCCAGCCGGTCCGGAATAAAACTGCCGCCCAGAATCAGGCTGCGGATGTTGTTTAAAAAACCGGTGCCGGCTTCCGTTTCCAGCAGGGCAGCCGC
>JAJRWG010000287.1 GCA_024276895.1 Bacteroidota bacterium | reverse complement strand
TCCGGTGAAAAGAAAAAGTTTCAGGCGTCTTCATGCCGCATTTAGCACTTGACCCTGGAAGTGTCTTTCCGGCTCGGAGCCCTGGCATTCAGGAATTTGAACGAACTGTCTTCGTTATTTGTTGAGCAGCCCCGGTTCTCCTCTCCAGGGGACCTGCCCGACTGGTGCCAGTCAGGCGGGGATGTCCGTCCGCTGACGGACAGAGGGGGTTTTGTGTCAGCAATCGTCTGATTGTCACTTCCGTCAGTCACTCAGGAGATGAACAAACAGTCCGTCGTTATTTACAAAAAGTACCTCAACCTGCTGTCCGTCTGACAGCAGCAGGTTCTCGTTGACACGTTCGATGAGCCTTTTGCTTTGCCGGCCCATAAAAATATCCCAAAAAACAACCACGTAGTACTCCTTATCCGAAACGGTTGGTTTTACGGTCCAGTCTCCGGCAGGCCGGATAAACCTTAGCAGATTTCCGAACGTCAACATACTGTCGGCGGGGATTTGAGTGACGGCAGGAAAACTGTCGAACAGCCCGTCGCGGTTCCACTTAAGGTTAGGGAAGCCCCTGGCATAACAATTGAGATGGTGGGAAATGAGCCGCTCCGATTTATCAAAATAAAGAACCTGCAAGGGCTGCAGGTGGTTCTTTACCTGCAGGGTGTCATTGCCGTACAGTTTGCGGATAAATGTAAAGTAAGCAGTGTCAAGCACGTAGCTGCGTTCCGGTGGTATGTGGTAACGCTCAGCGGTTTCACGGATGGTTTCGGGGCTGTACTCACGGAGCTTCTTTAAGCCGTAAAATGATGAACAGGCAACAAGTACGGTAGCAAGGGAAAGGACTAAAACCTTAAAAAGTAATCTTTGAAAATTGTACATGGAGCGGCAGGGTTAAAACTGTAGTTCCAGGCCCAACTGCTCTTTCAGTTTGACTATTTCAGGATATTTTTTAGCCATCTGGTCGAATTTCTCCCTGTCGGTGTAAGCCTTCTTCGGTTCGTTTTTTTCGGGGAATACAGGCGTCAGGGTGATTTCTGTGTTACTCAGCTCTGCTTTCAGGAATTGTAGCAACGCAGTAACATTGAGGGTGTCCTGCGTAATGATTTTGTTATCTACTTTGTATTCCACAACAAAGTCTTCTTTTAGTTTTGGGGTGTATTTGGCGATGGCGCTGGCAAAACTGGGCGACCTGGACTGATAGGAAGCTGTAAAAAGATTCCAGGCTTCCTCCAGTTTTTCCTGGTCGAATGGGTTGGTGCGTACCGGTTCGGCGCTTTGTTCTCCCTTTTCTTTATTTTTCTTCAGTGCTTCCAGGCTGTCCTTGATGGAGATGTTCTTGATTTTTCGTCCGTTACCTTCGGTCACCGGTTTTGTTGCCGGCCTGGGCACGGGTCTGGCAGCAGGTTTTTCCGTTTCGGCTTGTACAGGTTCCGGTGTTTCGGGATAGCCGGGCTTTTCTTCACTTACCGACTTTTCTGCCTGGGACAGTGGCTCCGGGGTCCGGGCCGGTTGTTGGGTTGTTGGTTGTACCTGTTTGGCGGGACTGATTACAGCGGCCTGTTTTTTTTCGGCTTGTGTGCCAGTGTTGTTTTCGCCGATGTGGCTGATTTGCATCAGGCAAATCTCCACGTGAAGGCGTTTGTTGTTGCTGGTTTTGTAGTCCAGGTCGTATTTGTTGCAGGTTTCCAGTGCGTGTAGTAACCAGGCTGCTTCACACCGGGCTGCCTGTGCCTTGTACTTTTCCTTCAGTCCTGTGCCGGTATGCATCAATTGGATTGTCTGCGGGTCTTTCAGCAGTAACAGGCTTCTCAGGTGCTCGCCAAGGCCTGTCAGGAAATGCTGGCCGTCGAAGCCGTTCTCGATGATTTCGTTGAAGATGAGCAACAGCTCAGGAATGTCGCCGCTGAGCAATGCATCGGTCACCCTGAAAAAATATTCGTAGTCCAGGATGTTGAGGTTTTCGATAACATTCTTGTAAGTGAGTTCGTTGCCGCTGAAGCTGACGATCTGGTCAAAGGTGGACAGGGCATCGCGCAATGCGCCGTCGGCTTTCTGGGCAATGATGTGCAAGGCATCTTCCCCGGCTTCGATTTTTTCGTTTTTGGCAACGTAGGCCAGGTACGCTGCAATGTCTTCAACCTGTATCCGCTTGAAATCGAAAATCTGACAGCGTGAAAGAATGGTCGGGATGATTTTGTGTTTTTCGGTCGTGGCCAGGATGAATTTGGCATAAGCCGGTGGCTCTTCCAGCGTCTTCAGAAAAGCATTGAAGGCAGCAGCCGAAAGCATGTGCACCTCATCGATGATGTACACCTTGTACTTGCCAACCTGCGGAGGTATGCGCACCCTTTCCACCAGTGCGCGGATATCGTCCACCGAGTTGTTGGAGGCGGCATCCAGTTCGTGGATATTAAAAGAAGCGTTGTCGTTGAACGAAGTGCAGGATTCGCACTTGTCGCAGGCCTCGGCCTCAGCCGTGATGTTTTCGCAGTTGATGGTCTTGGCCAGAATGCGCGCACAGGTTGTTTTGCCCACGCCGCGGGGACCCGTAAACAGAAAAGCCTGAGCCAGGTGGTTGTTTTTGATGGCATTCTGCAGGGTGGAGGTGATGGCCTGCTGGCCGATGACCTGTTTGAAACTGAGCGGACGGTATTTGCGTGCCGAAACGATGAAATTCTCCATGGATGCTGTAAAATTGATGCATCAAAATTACATTATTTAAGGTGTTTTGCTGACGGATTTCAGCTTTGATTTATTAACAATCGTCACGCGGCAAAAAAAACTTATTTTTGCTGTTAATGGAAGAACTGCTGATTTACGTCCCCAGAAAAACCAACAGGGTGCGCTATGTGTTTCATTTGGTGTTTGCCGATTTGTTGCGGATTCCCTACCACCTGGTGAGCGATATGGATGAGTTCCAGTCGGCTGACCGTCCCAAGATGATCTATGCCGACATGGCACACAGCGATGATATTTTCTTCCGCTCGGCCGGACTGTTGTTCAGCAGGGGGATTGACAGCCTCGACATTGCACCCTTTGATTTCGAGGGCGAAAAGGCCTTTTTCCCAGTTTACGACAAGACTTCGATATTACCCTTCGATGTGTTTGCAGCTATTTTTTACCTGGTTTCACGCTACGAAGAATACCAGCCCTTTGTTCGTGATGAACACGGACGGTTTACAGCCCACCTGAGTGTGAGTGCTCAGTTGGGGGTACTCGAAAAACCGCTGGTGAACATCTGGACTTTGATGGTGAAGAAGATCCTTCAGGAAAAGTATCCCCAACTTAAGTTTCCCGAAAAAAAGTACAGGTTTGTACCCACCTACGACATTGATTCGGTTTTTGCCTATGCCCAAAAAGGATTGGCGCGTACCATTGGCGGTTATGCCCTTTCCCTTAAAGACATGGACTGGGAATCCATTGCCGAGCGCAGCCGTGTGTTGTTTGCCGGGCAGCAGGATCCTTTCAATACTTTCGACATTCAAATCGCCTACCAGAAAAAGTATGGCTTTGTCCCCATTTACTTTATCTTGTTTGCCAGGTACGGGCAGTATGACAAAAACATCAATATCCGCAACCGCTCTTTCCGTTTTATCATCAAAAAGTTGAGCGATTATGCGAAAGTGGGCATCCATCCGTCCTATAACACAGTCGAACAGCCGCAGTTGCTGAACGAGGAGATCAGCGGACTGGAAAAGGTGATCAACAAAGACGTTAGCTGCAGTCGTCAGCATTTTTTACGGCTGATGCTGCCGGGGACTTACCGCAACCTGATTGAAAACGACATTACCGACGATTATTCCATGGGTTATGCGGCATTGACCGGCTTTCGTGCCGGCATCTGCAGCCCCTTCAACTTTTACGACCTTGATCTTGACGAAGAAACCAAATTACGCATTCATCCGTTTGCAGTGATGGACGGTACCATGTGCGACTACATGGAACTGACCCCTGCCGATGCCATTGAGCAGATCAGGGTCCTGGTCAACGAAGTAAAAAAGGTAAATGGCACCTTTATTTCGTTGTGGCACAATGAATCGCTGAGTGATGAAAAGCGCTGGAAGGGCTGGCGGCGCGTTTACGAGGAATTGTTGGAAATGGCCATGCCCGGTTAGCCGGCCATCCGGTTTTGAAAGATTTGTTTTAAGCTTGCTTTGATCCGATACCTGAAAAATCACCAGATTGATGCCGAAAAATGGGACGACTGCATCCGCCAGTCGTTCAATGGCAATCCCTGTGCATTTTCGTGGTACCTTGACCTGGTGCATCCTGACTGGGAAGCATTGGTGGAAAACGATTATGACCGGGTGATGCCGCTGACAGCAGGCAGAAAGTTTGGTGTTTCATACCTTTTTCAGCCTTTTTTCACACAGCAGTTGGGGGTGTTTTCCAGGAGCAAACTCAATCCGGGGATCGTAGAAGAATTTATCAGGAGTATTCCGGGCCATTTTCGTTTGGTGGAGATCAATCTCAACAGCTTCAACAAATGCAAAACCGGTTGCGGAACAATTGTCCGGAACAAAAATTATGTGCTCGACCTGATCAATGCCTATCCGAAAATTTATAAGAAATACACCACTAACACAAAACGTAACCTGAAAAAGGGTGTGGCAAGCAAGCTTTCGGTGGTTAAAAGCATCAAGCCGGATGAACTGGTCCGCCTTTTCAGAAACAACCGGGGAAAGACATTGAAAAAATGGAAAGACCCGCATTACAATACCCTTCAGCGGATTATGTACACGGCAATCCACAAGGGGAAAGGGGTTTTGTACGGTGTTTATTCGGAAAGGAACGAACTGGTTGCCGGGGCCTTTTTTCTGAAGCACAGCAACCGTATCGTTTTCCTTTTTTCGGGCGCTGACGAAACCGCAAAAAAAACAGGGGCCATGCCCCTGCTCATTGACCACGTTATCCGCGAATACGCACCCAGTAAAAACGTTTTCGATTTTGAAGGTTCCAACGACCCCCAACTGGCCAGGTTTTACCGCGGATTCGGTGCAAAAAAGATTTCTTACCCCGGTTTGCAGATCAACAGGCTTCCGTTGGTACTGAAGCAGATCTTCTTGGTGTACAAGCGGTTCAGGCCCTGAGGTTGAAAAAAGAATGATTTAGCGGTGGCTGAAAATAATCCTGCAATCTGGCTGATTTTAGATTCGGGAGGAGAGAATGCCCTCCTTTTCCACATCATTCAGGCAGCTGGCATTTTCGTTACTTTGCAGGCGGCACACGCTTTTGTTTTATTTTTGTTTAAAAATTGAGACCATGGTCATTGAATTAGGCAAGGAGAATACCATTTTCAATCGTTTTCTGGCGGAGTTGCGTGATGCGGAAATACAGCTTGACCCCATGCGTTTCAGGAGAAACATGGAGAGGCTGGGTGAAATCGTCGCTTATGAGATCAGCAAAACATTTACCTACGAGCAAGTTGAGATCACCACATCCCTGGGCATTTCCCAAATGAATTTACCCGTGGAAAAACCGGTGCTGGCCACCATCCTGCGTGCCGGGCTTCCTTTGCATCAGGGACTGCTCAATTATTTTGACAGCACCGACAGCGCGTTTGTTTCGGCTTATCGCAAATACCACAAAAAGGGCGGTTTTACCATCAAACTCGACTATATTTCAGCCCCTTCCATCGAAGGGCGTACCCTCATCGTCAGCGACCCGATGCTGGCCACCGGCGGCTCACTTCTTGCGGCCCTCGGCGGATTGCTGGAAAAAGGTAACCCCAAAAAGCTCCACATCGTGAGTGTGATTGCCAGTGAAGAAGGGATAAAAGCCGTCAAAAAACAGTTTTCGCTTCGGAAAGTAAACCTGTGGGTGGGCGCCATTGATGATGAATTAACGGCCAAAGCTTTCATTGTTCCCGGACTGGGCGATGCCGGCGACCTGGCATTTGGTAAAAAGGATGACTGAAGTGGTAAAACGAAAAAAAGCCAACTGACAGCGAAGCAAATGACGGCAAAGCCAAATGACGGCAAAGCCAAATGACGGCGAAGCCCAAAACCTGTTAACTAACAACAAAAAATGACCAACGCAAAGTTAATATACCAAAACATCAGCATCTCGTTCAACTCCATCAGGAGTCACCTGCTGCGCACGGTACTCACAGTGCTGATCATTGCTTTTGGTATTATGGCGCTGGTGGGCATTCTCACGGCCATCGATGCGGTGGAATATTTCCTTAACCAGAACTTTGCCATGATGGGTTCCAATACCTTTAGCATTCAGAACCGGGATGTCAGGGTGCACATTGGCGGTAACCGCAATCGTGCCAAATCGTTCGAGTCTGTCAGTTACAAACAGGCATTGGCCTTTCGGGATCAGTACGAATTTCCGGCCACCGTTGCGGTTCATACTTTTGGAACAGCAACTGCCACCTTGAAATACAAATCGGAAAAAACCAATCCCAACACCCAGGTGCTGGGCACGGATGAAAATTACCTGACTACCGCCGGGCTTGAAATTGACAAGGGACGGATTTTTTCACCCAGGGAAGTGCATTACGGAGACCACGTCACCGTACTTGGCAGCGAGATTGCGGCAAAGCTGTTCAAGAAAAACGAAAACCCGTTGGGGAAGGTCATTTCCATCGGTGCAGGCAAGTACAGGGTTATCGGTGTGCTGGCCGAAAGAGGTTCCAGCATGGGATTCAGCGGCGACCGTTATTGCCTGGTGCCGCTGAACAATGCACGGCAGTACTTTAGCCGTCCCAATATGAATTTCAGGATTAGTATTAAAGTTGCTGATGCACAGAAAATGGATGTAGCCATCGGGGAAGCTGTTGGTGTATTCCGGAAAATCAGAAATGATAAACTGGGTGAAGAAGACTCCTTCAAGGTGGTTAAAAGCGACAACGTGGCCAACATGCTGATCGAACTGACCAGCACCATACAGTACGGGGCAACCATCATCGGATTCATTACCCTTCTGAGTGCCGCCATCGGTTTGATGAATATCATGCTGGTTTCCGTAACGGAACGTACCCGTGAGATCGGCATCCGCAAAGCGGTGGGAGCGAAACGGCGCACCATCCGCAACCAGTTTCTGGCCGAGGCGGTTGTAATCGCCCAGATCGGCGGAGTGCTGGGAATCGTTGCGGGCATTCTTATCGGTAACATGGTTTCGTATTTTACTGACAGCGCCTTTATCATTCCCTGGCTTTGGATTATTTTGGGTATCAGCCTCACCTTTGTGGTGGCATTGCTGTCGGGAATTATTCCGGCCAACAAGGCCGCCCGTCTGGACCCCATCGAGTCGCTGAGGTACGAATAAGAGGATCAGAGTGAGTACACCAGAATGGGTTTGAGCTGAAAACAGATACAAGGGTAATTGTCATTTGCTGTGTTACTAAATAGGTATGATAAATCAGGTAAAAAACAGAACCAACAGCTTACAAACTTAATCCGCGAAGGGCACTGTTGTCGCGAATCATCCCTGCCGACGAAGCAGCCAAATTTGAGCTCGTTGAGTGGTGAAGTTGCGAATAGAGAAACATAAACGGACAACCTTCAGAATATTGATGAATAAAACAAACTGATGAAAAAATTAATTCCCATCGCTTTGTTTCTTGCACCGCTGCCCAACATCGGTTTAATTATGGATTTTAAACTGGCAAAGTGGTTTCATCTGAACGGTGGCTCCGGTGTCTTTTTTGTGAACAGCATTGACGGTGTGGGTGGTTCAATCCGGGATACCCATTTTTATACTTCCTTTGTCCCATTCAGGTGGATGGCTTTAAGTGTTGGATTTCAGGCGTTCAACGTAGAAATTACCAGTCAGGAAGAAGATTATTTATCGAAAGTTTCCTACAATTTCAAAGGGCCTTCTTTTAGCCTGAGATTCATATTCTGACTTTTTTGCAAAGCCGGAAGGCTCCACAAACACCTCCGCTACTCCGTCCTGTCTTTAAATGAGTTCATTTTTTTGTACCCCACCAGGCGGTCGTACTCGGGGACTTTTTCGCGGTAGTAAACGTAAATGGTGTAATCGTTGTCGGTTTCCCAGTGGTCGCCTTCGATGAGGGTGACGTCTCCTTTGGTTTTACCCTTCGGCACAACCGCATACATATAATCGTAATAACCCTGTTTTAAAAAGAGGTCTCCGTGGTACTGGCGGTACTTGCTGTCGTAAGTCATCCGGCTTTTTTTGTCCAGTCGCCAGTCGTTTAAAGCCCCCAGAATATAAATGTCGGCATTGCTGATCTTGTCGTACTTCAGCCAGAAATCAACCCATGCATACTCTCCTTCAACCTGTGTTGACTGCTCGGTGCGGGCCTTGATCAGCTTTTGGCCGTTAATATCGTCAATCCGTTCGTAAGGCTTTCGTGTGTTGGGATAGTCTGTGTGCAAAATAACATTGTAGCCGTTTTCGTCACTGATGATGCGTTTGATGTACATGCTCTGGTACCAGAAGCTCTTCATGTCGAAATTCCTGAATTCGTTGCCCCCGTCGAAAACAATGCCGTCGGGGTAATCGTAGTCCAGTTGATTCATCATGATTGAGTTGGGTTTCAAACCACTTTTCATATTGTCCCATCTTCCGTTTTGACGGATGCTCACGTTGAAGCGTTCCTGCGGTTCTGCATTGAAAAGGTCGGGGGTGATCAGTGTCAGGTCGATTTGCTGCTTTTTGCGGGTGTACAGCAGGTTTTTCGGGTAATAGGGGATGGTGGCTTTCACCCGAATCAGTTGCTCAACCACGAAAAATCGTCGCGTCAGCACTACGTTCCCATCGTCAGGGGTGTCCACATAAACTTTCAGGATGTAATTACCCGAAAGAAGGATTTTCATGTCGCTGGTTGGAAAAACAAGATTGTAGTGAATGTAGGGAGGGATGGCATTGCGCGAAAAGGCATAGTCGGTAATCTCGTTTTCGTAATATCCTTCCAGGTATTGCTGCTGTTCCAGATCGGAGGTTTCCCAGTCGGATGTGCAATGGACAATGGTGTAGCGGAAGAGGTAGGTCTCGTCGCTGAAGTCATCAAAGGAAAGCCGTAAATGGTCGTTGTTGCCAAGCCGGATCACCGGCGGATTCAACTGGTTTGAGACGTGATGCAATAAAACCGTTTGGATGTTGTTGTCGTAAACAAGGTCTTCATTCTTAACTGTTTGTGTCATCAGGTCGTGCGAAAACAGCAACAGCAAAAATGCAGAAATCAATCTGAACATGGCAATGGAATTAAGAAAAGGTGAAAATAAACTTTTTTGTTTATTTAGAGTGGATAAAAATTTTATAATTCTGGTTTATTCCTCACAAAGCAAAGTATAATTATCTATTTTCGCAAATTAAATAACACATGAATTTATTTGTATATGTCAACGGTTTATTCTATTAAG
>JAJRWG010000286.1 GCA_024276895.1 Bacteroidota bacterium | reverse complement strand
GTCAACATTGATAAAACCCGATTCGAATTTTCGCGAAACATTGTGCAGCATTTTGGGCTGTTCGGGATGCTGCGGATAAATCAGGCCCAATTCGACCATGAGCTGGCAACCGTTGCAAACCCCCAGGCTGAGGGTGTCGTCACGGGCATAGAAATCGTCGAGGGCCCGTTTGGCTTTTTCGTTGTACAGAAAAGCACCGGCCCAGCCTTTGGCCGAACCCAGCACGTCGGAATTGGAAAAGCCACCGACAAACACGATGAAATGCACATCCGACAAATCTTCCCGGCCCGAAATCAAATCCGTCATGTGGATGTCTTTCACATCAAAACCCGCGTGGTAGAGCGAGAAGGCCATTTCGCGGTCGCCGTTAACGCCTTTTTCGCGGATGATGGCCGCCCTGATGCCCGTCGGTCTTTTCAATTTCCTGACCAAACCCAAATCCTTTGCTTTTCCCGTGAAGCCGTGGTTGAAATAAAAACTCAGGTCCTGTCTTTTGAAATTTCGCGCACGACAGTGTGCCGGTCCTTCGCCGCTTTGCCTGCGGTCGAACAGATAGGAGGTTTCGTACCAAACGTCGCGCAACCTGTCGATGTCAAGGACGGAAGTTTTACCGTTGTGTTTCAGGTCGATCTTGAAATCGCCGATCACTTTCCCGATGCGGTGGAATTTCAGTTTTTTGTTTTGCAGCAGCTTTTCCACACGGGCAGTTTCCGCCACCTGGATGACAACCCCCGGGTTTTCGCTGAAAAGCAGCCTGACAATGTCCGGTTCATTCAGTTGCGCCAGGTCAATTTCCATGCCGTGGTCGCAGTTGGCAAAGTTCATTTCGAGCAGGGTGGTCACCAGTCCGCCTGCCGAAATGTCGTGCCCGGCCAGTACCCTGCCGTCCGAAATCAGTTCCTGCAAGGTGTTGAAGGCCTTTTTAAAATAAACCGGATCGGCAATGTCGGGCGATTTTTTCCCCAGCCTGTTCCTCGTCTGGGCAAAACTGCTGCCGCCCAGTTGGCGGGGGCTTGCCGAAAAATCAATGAAGATCAGATGGGTTCCTGCTTTTGTTTTGATCACCGGCGACACCGTCCTGCGGATGTCGGTCACCTCACCCACGGCAGAAATGATGACGGTTCCCGGGGCGTAAACCACCTTGCCGTCAGGATATTTCTGGGTCATGGAAAGGGAGTCCTTTCCGGTAGGGATGTTGATGCCCAATTCAATGGCAAAATCGCTCACCGCCTTCACCGCGCGGTAAAGCCTGCTGTTTTCGCCCGGATTGCGGGCAGGCCACATCCAGTTGGCGCTAAGGGATACCCCTTCCAGTTTCTTGTCGATGGGTGCCCACACCAGGTTGGTCAAAGCCTCGGCGATGGAAAGTCTGGAGCCTGCTTCGGGGTTGATCAATCCGCTGACGGGTGCATGGCCCAAAGCAGTGGCCACACCCCGCTGTCCGCGGTAATCGAGTGCCGTAACCCCCAGGTTGTTCAGTGGCAGTTGAATGGGGCCAGCACATTGCTGCATGGCCACCTTGCCCGTCACCGAACGGTCAACTTTGTTGGTGAGCCAGTCTTTGCAGGCCACGGCCTCTAGGCGCAGCACATCGTTGAGATAAGTCGTAAATTGTTCCGCATCGTAATCTAATTCTTCAAAATCACTTTCAGATGTGTTGTCTTTCAGTACGGTTTTAGGCGGTTTTCCAAAAAGGTATTCCAGTTTCAGGTCGACGGGGCAGTCGTTTCCGGCATCCACCACCAACCGATGGTCGCCGCTTACCCGTCCCACTTTGTAAATGGGTGCCCGCTCGCGCTTTGCGGTTTCTTCGAGCATACCAAAATCCTTCTCTTTCATCACCAGGCCCATGCGTTCCTGCGATTCGTTGCCCAGCAATTCTTTCAGCGAAAGGGTCGGGTCACCGACGGGAAGTTTGCCGGCCTCAATTACCGCTCCGGTGTCTTCCACCAGTTCCGAGAGGCTGTTGAGGTGCCCCCCTGCGCCGTGGTCGTGGATGGAAACGATGGGATTGTTTTCCGATTCCACCATGGCCCTGATGGCGTTGGCCACCCGTTTCTGCATTTCGGGATTGGCACGCTGCACCGCATTCAGTTCGATGGCATTGCCGAATTCTCCCGTAGCCACGGACGAAACGGCACCGCCACCCATGCCGATGCGGTAGTTGTCGCCGCCCAGCACCACGATGATGTCCCCCGTTTCGGGCATGTCCTTTTCGGCATCGGATGCATTGGCAAAGCCGATGCCGCCGGCAAGCATGATGACTTTGTCGTAGCCGTAGGTTTTCCCGTTTTCCTCGTGTTCAAAGGTCAGCAGGCTGCCGTTGATGAGGGGCTGGCCGTATTTGTTGCCGAAATCGGAAGCGCCGTTGGAGGCTTTGATGAGGATTTCGGCCGGTGTCTGGTAGCGCCAGTTCCGGGCTTCGATGTTTTGCTCCCAGTCGAGGCTCAGGTCCTGGCGGGTGTAAGAGGTCATATAAACGGCAGTTCCCGCCAGGGGGATGCTTCCTTTTCCGCCGGCCAGGCGGTCGCGGATCTCGCCACCGCTGCCGGTGGAAGCACCGTTGAAGGGTTCTACCGTCGTGGGAAAATTATGGGTTTCCGCCTTCAGCGAGATGACGCTGCTGATTTCCCTGACCCTGAAAAATCCGGCCTTGTCCTGGTGTTCCGGGGCAAACTCTTCCATTTTCGGGCCTAGCACAAAAGCCACGTTGTCTTTGTAAGCCGATACCAGTTTGTTGGGATGCTCTGCAGCGGTCTTTTTAATGAGGGCAAACAGGCTCTCGGGCATGGGTTTGCCGTCGATCACAAAGCTGCCGTTGAAGATCTTGTGGCGGCAGTGTTCCGAATTGATCTGGGCAAAGCCGTAAATCTCCGAATCAGTCAGCGGCCTGTTTATTTTTTTGCTGATGCCTTCGAGGTATTCAATCTCGTCGTCGCTTAAAGCAAGGCCTTCGTTTTTATTGTATTCCCCAATATTTTCAATGTTACGGATGGGTTCGGGT
>JAJRWG010000285.1 GCA_024276895.1 Bacteroidota bacterium | reverse complement strand
CTTCCGCCAACATAGGAAAGATTGCTCAGGCCGTTTAAACTTTTCAATACCGGGTTGCCGTAATATTCAGTACCGATAAAAAGACCTCCCCCGATTGAAGTCACCACGCTCAAGCCCAGTAAATTTGTGATGTCATTCCCGCGTATTGTCACCCTTCCCTCAATTTCGGTACAAGCGGGATAATCGGTTTGAAAGTTGTCAATCTGTTCCTGGGTACTAAAATAAATACCTTCGGGCAGGCAGGACTGAGAAAAGGCGGATAACTGAAAGAAGAAAATGAGCACGACAAAAAAGGCGGGTTTTTTCATGGCTTCAGACTTTGGAAAAAAGAGCAAGAAACAATCCCGGCTAAGGTAAGGAAAAAAGCCGGAATCCCAAACCTTTCGGGTGGCCTTGCTCCTGAAAGGTGATTGAAGAGTAAATTCCCCGAAAATTACCCCTGCTTAAAATATTTCTTCTGAAACCGCAGCGCCACATTTACCAGAGCGATCAGCACCGGCACTTCCACCAGCGGCCCGATGACGGCGGCGAAAGCCTCTCCCGAATTGATCCCGAAAACGGCAATGGCCACGGCGATGGCCAGCTCGAAGTTGTTGCTGGCTGCCGTAAAAGCAATGGTGGCCGTTTTGCTGTAACCGGCACCAATCCGTCTTGCCATGAAAAACGAAACCAAAAACATGAAGACAAAATAAATCACCAGCGGGATGGCGATACGAACCACATCCAGCGGCAGTTCTACAATGACTTCTCCTTTGAGCGAAAACATTACAAAAATGGTAAACAGCAGCGCCACCAGCGTCAGCGGGCTGATTTTTGGGATGAATTTCTCTTCGTACCAGCCTTTGTTTTTCACACGGATCAACGCAAAGCGGGTGACCATCCCCGCCAAAAAAGGAATGCCCAGGTAAATGAACACACTTTTGGCGATCTCGCCCATGGTGATGTTCACTTCATACGATTCAAGGCCAAACCATCCCGGCATCACGGTGATAAACACCCAGGCATACACCGAAAAGAACAGCACCTGGAAGATGCTGTTGAAGGCCACCAGTCCGGCGGCGTACTCGGTATCGCCTTTGGCCAGCTCGTTCCACACGATCACCATGGCAATGCAGCGGGCAAGACCAATCAGGATCAGGCCGGTCATGTATTGGGGATAGTCGTGCAGGAAGGCGATGGCCAGGAAAAACATAAGCAGCGGCCCCACCAACCAGTTTTGAAAAAGCGATAAAAGCAGCACCCGCCAGTTGCGGAATACATCACCCAACTCTTCGTATTTGACCTTCGCCAGGGGCGGGTACATCATCACGATAAGGCCGATGGCAATGGGGACGTTGGTAGTACCCACACTGAACTGATCCCAGAAACCGGCAATCGCAGGGAAAAAATATCCCGAGCCCACACCGGCCAACATGGCCAGAAAAATCCAGAGTGTCAGGTACCGGTCGAGGAACGAAAGGCGCTGGCTTAGCTTTTCCATAGTTTGTTCTTTGGGGCCACGGATGCACGAATGGTTTTTCCCTGTCCGGGCATCCGTGGCTTTCTACAATTCAAATGACTTACTTTTCTGCATAAACGGTGATGCTGTAAATGCCCAGCTCCCGCGATTTGTAATCTTTGATGCCTTCTTCATCAAGATAATTGGCAAGGATTTCATCGGGAATACTGATCTCTTTTTCTTTTTTGATTGTCGTTCCCTTAAATCCTGTTGCTTTGATGATGGTAAGGTAGTCTTCTTTTTGAATGGCTCCCGACACGCAGCCCGCGTACATTTCGGCATCCCTGACCAGTTCGTCGGGCAGCTCACCCTGCAAAACCACATCCGAAACACAGAAATGGCCGCCGGGTTTCAGCACCCTGTACATGTGCCGGAAAGCTTTTTACTTGTCGGGAACCAGGTTAAGGACACAATTGCTCACAATCACATCCACGCTGGAATCCTGAATGGGCATGTCTTCAATGTCTCCTTTGATGAACTCTACGTTTTCATAGCCCAGATTCTCAGCGTTTTCCCTTGCCTTCTTCAGCATATTTGAAGCAAAATCGAGGCCGATGACCTTTCCCGTTTCGCCAACAATGGAACGAGCCACAAAACAATCGTTCCCGGCTCCGGAGCCCAAATCGAGCACCGTGTCACCTTCGGTAATGTTGGCATGCTCGGTGGGCAGGCCGCAACCCAGTCCCAGGTCGGCATCGGCGTTGTAACCTTCCAATTGAGAGTAGTCATCGCTGAAAATAGCGTAATCAATGGTGTCGCAACAACCCGTACTGCCGCAGCAGGAGGTTTCGTTTTGCGCTTTGTCCTGGTTGGCAATCAGATTGTATTTCGACCTGACTACCTCTTTGATGGTTTTTTCTCTTGTTTTCATTTTTAATTTTTTTTTAGGCCACGAATGCACGAATCATTCGTTTTTATTCGTGCATTCGTGGCAGTTTTTCAATTAACAAGTCGTTTATATTTTAATTTCAATTCTCCGAAATTGACAAGCAATCCCAGTTTGTTTCCCGAAACTTTAAGGTAGTTGATGGTCTGGGCAATGTGTTCGTCAGCCAGTCCGCTAACACCTTTTATTTCGAGGATGATCTTTTCGAAGACGACGAAATCGGCAAAGAATTTGTGCGGAAGGACAATGTCCTTGTAGTTCACTTCGTACTCAACTTCACGTTCAAACGGGATACCTGCCTGGTTAAACTCGTATTCCAGCGCATCTTTGTAAACAATTTCCAGAAATCCCGGCCCGAGGTTGTTGTGAACCTCCATGCACTTACCGATGATCTGGTAACTTTCTTTCTTGTAGATAATTTCAGTCATGCTGTTCGTTTTAAAGAGCCACGAATGCACAAATCATTCGTTTTTTCATTCGTGCATTCGTGGCGGTTACTATTATCCGCGCATTCGTGGCAATCACTTTCATTCGTGCATTCGTGGCTAAAGCATTGAAATATTTCTTTGATAAAACTCCGTGAAATCCCGCTTGATTTCATCCCGCACCCTGCGGTAAACGGCCAGAACTTCTTCTTCGCTTCCCTGAGCTGCTGCCGGATCGTCGAAGCCGATGTGCAGGCGGTGTTTAACATTTCCCGTAAACACAGGACAGGCCTCCTTTGCCCCGTCACAAACCGTGATCACAAAATCAAAGCCGGTTTGCGTGAATTCATTTACGTGCCGTGGCTTTCCGCTGCTGATGTCAACACCTATTTCCTTCATCACCAAAATGGCATGGGGATTGACCCTTTCAGCCGGATGAGTGCCGGCGGAAAAAACTTCCAGTTCAGGGTCGAGTGTGCGGAGAAAGCCCCCGGCCATCTGACTGCGGCAACTGTTGCCCGTGCAAAGAATCAGTACTTTTTTCATCTTTTTTCGTTTAGCAACATTCGGGGCCTCCCAGGTCAATTTTTTCAAGAAAATCATCAAAGGATTTTTTTAGACGGCTGACGGCTTCAGGCTTCAGGCAGTAATTTACCCGTAGTCCTTCGATGGTTCCCTGGATTAAGCCAGCATTTTTTAACTCCTTTAAATGTTGCGAAACCGTTGTGCGGCTCAGCGGCACCTCTTTGGTAATGTCGCCCGAGATGCAAACTTTCTGCCGGGCCAGATACTCCAGTATCATCAGCCGCGCCGGGTGAGAGAGGGCTTTGGCCTTGGCTGCAAGTTCCTGCAATTCGTCTGAAAAATTCTCTGTCTTGATCATTTTTTATGTTTTATGACGCAAACATACGACATATTTTTTAAATGACATGTTTTTTTAAGAAATATTTTTCATTTTCAAGATAAACCGGCTGTTGTAAATATCCGTACTTTTAACTCAAATTTCGCTGCCATGAATGTTAGATGGTTTTTCCTTCTGATTTTATTGTTTTCCTGTACCGCTCAAACCCCCAAACAAAAGGAATCTCCACCAGGCCGTCTCCAACTGCCCAACCCAAAAGCCGGCATTGTTCACAAACGCATCAACTGCCGTGCCGACACCGCTTTCAGCTATGCGCTTTACTTGCCTAAAGCAATTGAAAACCTGCCTGAAGCTGAAAAAGCTTTTCCCGTCATTTTCTTTTTCGATGCCCACAAGCGAGGCGCCTTACCCGTTGAGAAGTACGCAAAACTGGCTGAAACATACGGTTTTGTGCTGGCCGGTTCCAACAACTCCGCCAACGGACAACAACCGACAGCAATGAAGCAGGCTGTTTCGATGATGCTCTCGGATGTGGAGAAACGCTTTCGTATTGACAAAAAAAGAATGGCAACAGCCGGCTTTTCCGGTGGAGCCAGGGTGGCTGCCGGCGTTGCCCTGTTTCAAGACAAAGGGATCACTGCTGTCATCGGTTGCGCTGCCGGCTTCCCGCAAATCAACACCCGCTTCAACACAAGCTTCAATTACCTGGGCATGGTTGGCGACAAGGACTTTAATTACCTGGAAATGGTCAACCTTGACCTGGCGCTTGACCAAACGCCCATCCACCATTATCTGTTGGTATTTGACGGAAAGCACGACTGGCCTCCGGCAGAAGTGATGCGGGAGGGATTTGAGTTTTTGGCTTTTGAAGCGATGAAACGGGATCCGAAACTAAAGGATGAATCTTTGATTGAGACTTTTTTATCCCGTAACGACAGTATTAAAAAAGTTGCGTACGAAACAAACGATTTGG
>JAJRWG010000284.1 GCA_024276895.1 Bacteroidota bacterium | reverse complement strand
CGTAATCCGTAATTCGTCAATCATAATTTTGTCCGTCACAGTTCTTTGCAGCAGTTCAGTCGTTTCTTTCGGGTGAAAGGGAAAAAATTAATTCGTACATTTGATTTTTTTCAATTCCGCACATTTTCATGAGCAAGAACAAGTGGTTCATACGCTTTCTGATCTGGCGAGCCCGTAAGATCCCCGACAACAGTTTCGTGCTGTTTCTGAGCGTGGTCATCGGGTTTGCGGCAGGGATTGCGGCTGCCCTGCTAAAATTCACGGTCATTTCCATCGAAGAGAAGTTGCTGAGTTACTACGGTAACACCGAACAGGTATTGCTGTTCATTTTCATCCCCATCATCGGCATATTTCTGACGGTACTTTTTCTGAAATATATTGTAAAAGACAATGTGGGGCACGGGGTTCCGCGCATTCTTTACGTAATTTCCCGGCTGGATGCCAGTATGCGCAACCACAAAATATTTTCTTCCCTGGTCGGCGGGTCGCTTACAGCCGGTTTTGGCGGCTCGGTGGGGCTGGAGTCGCCCATCATTTCCACGGGTGCTTCGCTGGGTTCGGGTATCGGGCAGTTCCTGCGCATGGGATACAAATACAAAACCATGCTAATCGGCTGCGGGGCGGCGGGCGCCATGGCATCCATTTTTACGACACCCATCGCCGCGGTGATCTTCAGCTTTGAGGTGCTGCTGCTTGACCTGTCCACGGCATCGCTCATCCCGCTTCTGTTCGCCTCGGTTACCGGAGCAGTCACAACCAAGATGCTCACTGCTGAGCAGTACCTGGTGCACTTTGACGCGACCCAGCCATTTGAAGTCAACGATGTCCCGTTTTTTATCCTGCTTGGGGTGGTGGGCGGTTTTGTGTCGGTTTATTTTCACTACATGCATTTTCGCATCATCAGGCTTTTCAGCAGATTCAAATCCATCTGGGTGAAACTGATGGTGGGGGGCAGCCTGCTTGGTGTGTTGCTTTATTTCTTCCCGCCGCTTTTTTCCGAGGGCTACGACAGCATCCGTTCCATCGTTACGGGCCATCCTGAGGAATTGCTTCACTACACTTTTTTTCACGGTTCAGGTTTCGTGTGGACACTGATCATTTTCACGGTTTTTCTGGTGGTATTCAAAGTGATCGCCACCACGCTGACCACGGAGGCCGGGGGCGTGGGCGGGATTTTCGCTCCTGCAGCCGTGATGGGCGGCTTTTCGGGTTTCGCCCTTTCGGGAGGCTTAAACCAAATGTTTCCCTCGCTCAACCTTCACGAAAGCAATTTCACCCTGGTGGGCATGGCCTCCGTTCTGGGCGGAGTGTTGCTGGCACCGCTGACCGCCATCTTCCTGATTGCCGAGATGTCGGCGGGCTACAAGCTCATCGTCCCGCTGATGATCTCCACTTCAGTAGCTTACCTAATTGCACGCACCTTTAACAAACATTCAATCTTTACCCAGAAACTGGCCGAAGAAGGGGAGGTTTTTCATTACCGCGACAAGGCCGTTATCAAACAGATGAAAATCAGAAAGCTGCTGGAAAAAGACGTACTCACCATCCCCATTGACAGCACACTGGGCGATCTGGTGAAAAAAATCAAAGTCAGCAAAAGGAATTTCTTTGCGGTCATCGCCTCCGACGGTACTTTCATCGGGATGATTTTGCTGGACGATGTGCGAAAAGACATGTTTGACCGTTTAAAATACAAGCGGCCGGTATCGGACTACCTGCACCACACCCTCGATGACGAAAAAGTGAGCATCAAAAACGACATGCAGGAGATCGTGAACAAGTTCAACAGAACAGGCAATTACAACCTGGTGGTACTGGACAGGAAAAAGTACGTGGGCGTAATATCGAGAGCAAACCTTTTCAAGGCTTATCGCGAAAACATGCTGAAAGAAACAAATGAGTAAATTTGAAGCAAAATTGAACAGCCGCCGCGTGGGCAGACTGTGATAAAAAAGACGAAATGAACATCGAAGAAATCATCCGTGCCTCGATCGACACCAAACAAAAAATGCTGGAATCGCCGCAAATTCTGAACCGTATTAAAGAAGCTGCCGGTATTTGTGTTGAGGTTTTCAGGAAAAGGGGTAAACTGCTGCTTTGCGGTAACGGGGGCAGCGCTGCCGACGCCCAGCACATCGCTGCCGAACTTTCGGGACGCTACAACTACGACCGCGATCCCTTGTTTGCCGAGGCCCTTCACGTGAATTCCTCGTTCTTGACGGCCGTGGCCAACGACTACGACTTCGACAGTGTTTACAGCAGGATGGTAAAAGCCGTCGGCAGGGCAGGGGATGTGTTGATTGGAATCAGCACCTCGGGTAATTCGGCCAATGTGGTGAATGCTGTTCTGGAAGCCAAAGCCCTGGGGATGAAAACAGTGGCTCTCACCGGGGAAAAAGGAGGGAAGCTGGCGGAAAGCAGTGATATTTGTATTCGGGTGCCTTCAACCGATACGGCACGCATTCAGGAGGCCCACATCATGATCGGGCATATTTTGTGTGAGATAGTGGAAAATGCCCTTTTTGCCAGACCATAGCTGTTTAACTAACCCGTTTAATGATCAGAAATGCAACCGGATTTATAATCTACATACTCATTTGAAATATTTTACACTAATATTCTTGATTCTTTTAAGCTCCCGGGGTTCGAGTTTTGCCGGAGTAAAAAACACTGGTGAGAGTAAAACGAACAATAGCAAGAGTTATTCATTTATTGTTATTAAACCTGAATTATTAATAGGCAAAACCCTTCCCGGACACAGTAATTTCCCACAAACAAACCTTCAGTCAATTTTTTCGTTAAGTATTGGACAACAGATAAACGATTCAAATAAAGCGTGGGCTGTATTTTTTAATTATCCTGAAATTGGCCTCACGCTGGCAAAAACGAATTTCGGCAATGCACTTGTCCTGGGGAATGCATACACCCTGATGCCTTATATTTCCATCAATCTTACACCCCGTCTCAAACATTCGTTCAACATAAAAACAGGATTGGGTGCATCTTATTTTACAAAGCACTTTAATAAATATGAGAATCCTGCTAATAAGTCTATCGGATCATCATTTACCTGGTCTTTCCAGTTGATGATCGATCATTCGCTATTTCTTACACGCTATTTTTCAATCAATCTCGGTGTTGGATATTTTCACCATTCAAACGGGCATACACAATTACCCAATTTGGGCTTAAACTCAGTTTTGGTGAGTTTGTCGGCAAAGTTTTACCCCGACCCCTTACGGGACGAATATTTTTCAGATTACGATAAACCCGTTTTAGAAAAGACGAAACAACTTTTTACTTCAGCAAGAAGCGGTATCGGTTTCCATGAACTTGGCGGCCCCAATTCAGATATTGAACGGATTAAAAAGACTATTTATTCGACATCGATTGGCGGGGGTGTCATTTTTAAACGCGTCATTAAAGTCAGGATCGGTCTGACCTATAATTACTACAGTCATTATTACAACTTCATCACGAAATATCAACTGAGAAGCTATGTGGAAAAACCGTTTGTCAACTCGTCGAATGTTTATGTCTATGCTGGGTGCGAGTTTTTGATAGGGTATGTAGGGCTTGATACCGAGATCGGTGTCAATTTGTACAAACCCTTTTATGCGGAGCAAAGCAGGTTGTTTGAGAATGACAATCAATTTAAATATTGGTTGAAAAAGACATTCGTAACAAGACTTAGGTTGAAGTTGTACGCGTTAAATACTTCCAATAATCCAAAGAATAATCTTTTTTTAGGGGTACACATTAATGCCAATTTTTTGCAGGCTGATTTTTCAGGTTTGAGTGTTGGATATGTTCACAGGTTTAAAAGCAAACAATAAAAAGAGAGTTATTAAAGTCCTTTGAGCAGCATGAAAAAAAAGTTTTTACCAGACAAAACCTGGACATTGTTCCTTGACCGTGACGGGGTGATCAACCACCGCCCGCCCGGCGATTATGTGAAGTCCTGGAAGGAATTTGCCTTTCTGCCCGGTGTGCTGGAGACGTTTTCCGTTTTTGAAAGCCGTTTCAGCAGAATCATCGTGGTTACCAATCAACAAGGAATAGGGAAGGGGCTGATGAGTATTGAAAACCTGGAGGATATCCACCAAAAGATGAAGGCGGCAATCGTGCAGGCAGGCGGCCGTCTTGATGCCGTTTACTACTGTCCCGATCTTGCAGACAAACCCTTGAACTGCCGCAAACCTTCCATCTTCATGGCACAGAAAGCGCTGTCGGAGTTTCCCGACATCAATCCGGAAAAGTGCCTGATGGCCGGCGATACGGAAACCGATTTGCAGTTTGGCAGAAACTGCGGAATGAAAACCGTTTACATCAACACCGGTGGGGTGGAGGTTGACAGCAGGCTGTTTGATCTTTCCTTTGAATCCCTTGCCGGATTTGCCCGCTTTCTTGAGGAACAAGATGGGGGGATTGGGGATTTTTGATTAGT
>JAJRWG010000283.1 GCA_024276895.1 Bacteroidota bacterium | reverse complement strand
TTACCTGAAAGGCACACTGATCCCGGAGATCGAACCCGAATTTCCCGAAGCCAGCGAACGCTTCGTCACCCAGGAAAACTGGGAAAACATTTTCACCATGCTCAGGGACAAATTCGGTAAAGACGACGAATTCTGGATCATTGACCCGCTGTACATTGACGAGACCGAGCCGATCAAAGCCAGCATCGCGGAGAACCTGGCCGATATTTACCAGGATGCCAAAGACCTGGTGACACTTTACCAGAAGAACACCCACGCCGCCCGCGAAAATGCCATCGCCGATTTCAAGGCTTTGTTCGGCAGTCATTGGGGTTATAAAGTGGGAAGCCTGGTGTTGCGGCTGCACTACCTGGTGCAACAGGAAAACCCTGCCAAACCGGACTTTGAAGACCGGCTGGGGATTTTGTAAACAGGTGGGTTTGGCGGCTTTGCTTTGTCCTTCTGAATCCCGCACGAGCGGTACGCCACTGGCTTAAGTCTGGGACTTTAGCCCTTCGCACATCCGGTTACCAACAGTTGAAGTTACAAACCTCAACCAGTGAGCCTGAGCGATGTAGTCGTCAGACCACTGAAAAAAATATTTTCAGAGCAGCGAAAGTTGGCAATAGTGGTCAGACGACTTTCCTGCTTCAAGGGTTGAAGTTACAAACTTCAACCAGTGCTGCGGCAACCTCCGTCTTTGCGAGGAAACGGGGCAGCCTGTGCGCCGGTTGACGAAGCAATCTCCAGGTAATTAACAAGTCAATTTGAGATTGCTTCGCGCTGACGCACATTGCCCGCGTGCGGGGCTCGCAATGACGAAATCGAATTTTATCGGGATTTATCCTTTTAAGACTACCGCTTCACAAGCCTGGCGAAGTAGCGACCCGAGCCGGTTTCCACCTCCACAAAGTAAAGTCCGCCGGGCAGTTCCGAAACATTGACCCTTACCCGGTTTCCCGCGTTAAGCCCGGTGAGTTGCCTGACTTTTCTGCCCCTGACATCGTAAACGGTCAGGTTCAGGATTTGTCCCTGCTCGTCCGGAACGGAAACCTCCACCTGGCTTTCAGCAGGGTTGGGGAAAATCAAAACCAGGCTGCGTGACTGTTGCCCTTCGCCGGCACTGACCGTCGAAGCGTAGGTGGCCACCAATCCTTTATCACCCCCCAGCCAACCTGTGTTCTTGTCAAGAAAAAACATGCTGTAAATGGTTTCGCCCAGGTTTTGCTCGTTCACCCAGGTTTCGCCGCCGTCAAAGGTGTGGTAAACTTTCCATCCGCCGTGGTACCAGCCTTCCAAATCGGTTGTGAAATAAATCTCGGAACTGTATCCCCAGCCAAAATCAAAAAACTCACTCCAGTTGTCGCCGCCATCAGTTGTTTTAAATACCGGCCCTTCCTTGGTGGTGACAAACCCTTCCTCTTCATTTTTAAAAAAGATGCATTGGGGTTCCAGCACATCCGCCCCGTCCTGAAACTGGGTGAATGTCCAACTGTTGCCACCGCTGGTCGTCCTGAGCAGTTTATCGGTAATATCGTCAACCAGCCAACCCCGGTTTTCATCATAGAAATACATCTTCCTGAAGTCATACTCGTTGGAGAAAGTAATGGCAGTCCAGTTTACGCCGCCGTCAACGGTTTTGTAAAGGGTGTTGCTCTTGCCGCACAAATAGCCGGTGGTCTCGGTCGGGAAGGCCATGTCGGCAAACCTGAAACCCGGGTCGGGCACATCGAAGGCGGTCCAGTTCTCACCGCCATTGGTTGTTTTCATCAGCTGTGGCACATCGTTCAGCAGGTATCCCGACTGTCCATTTATCCTGATCATGTAAAAAGGCCCGTCTTCGATGACCGTGTCTTTGACCCAGGTGTAACCACCGTCGTTTGTTCGCATCAGTTTGCTTGCCATGCTGTAGACTGGGACGGCAAAGCCGTCCAGCGGATTGAAGAAACAAATCCCGTTCATCCTGGCCGGAGTGCCGCCGCTGAGTTTTTCCCAGGTACTGCCGCCATCGGTTGACCTGAAGGTGCTGGCCGCGTAACCCACTGCAAAAAGGGTGGTGTCGTCGGCTGCGGAAAACCGCCGTAAGGAATACGAGTAGCTGATCAAAGAGGTGGAATCCCAGGTGTTGCCGCCGTCGAAAGTAAAATGCAGGCTGCTGCCGTCAAGGAGCAGGCCCCTGTTGTTATCAAAAAAATGAATGTCGTTAAAACTGTTGTAACCGGCATCAACAGCAGTCCATGTCTGCCCCCTGTCGGTGGATTTTCTGAGCTCGCCGCCGCTGCCGCAAACCCATGCGGTGAGCGAATCGGTGAATAAAACCGCCTCAAAGGGGTTGCTGCTTTCAAGTGAAACTTCTTCCCATGTTTCGCCACCATCATCGGTGATCATGATAAATCCGTCATTGCCGTAGCCGTCGTCGGATGCCTTACTCCCCACTGCAAGGCCGTGCAGGTAGTCTGCAAAATTCACACTGAAATACCAGTAATCCCCGATCAGTGCGTTGGATAACTTTGTCCATGTTGCACCACCGTTCACGGTTTTTAGTGCGGTTTTGTAAGTGCCTACAATCCAACCGGTATCAGGGTTCAGGAAATAGACATCCGTCAGATCGCCGAACAAAGGGGGCCTTTGTTGCCTCGTCCAGGTCAGGCCGCCATCCTCCGTGTGGTAGATGGCGCTCCAGCCCACTGCCCAGCCTTCGTTTTCGCTGACAAAAAAAGTACTCCACAAGGCTTCCTGGGCACCGCTGTGCTGCAACTGCCAGGTGTTACCGCCGTCTTCGGTAAACTTGATCAGGCCTTTGGTGCCAACCACCCAGCCTTTGTCCTTTGAAACGAAAAAGACGTCCTTATGGTCGCCGTGGGGGATGTCGGGATGGATGATGTTCCATTCGTCCTGGGCATTGGAAATTCCGAAAAGTGTGATAAACACGATGAGCAAGTATCCTTTTTTCATAGTAAATGGTTTGTGTATGTGGAGCCAAAGTTAGTATTTTTATTTGGAAAAACATTTAACTTGTCCGCGTTGCAAACGAGGACGAGAGATTAGCGATGTAGTCGTCAGATCACTGAAGAAAATATTTTCAGAGACGCGAAAGTTGGCAATCGTGGTCAGACGACTTTCCTGCTTCAACCAGTGGGTGGTTCAACCAGTTGGCTTTTCTTTTCCCCGGCCATCAGAAATACCCACTTCTAGGTATTTCACCGACTGCCCTTTTTTCATTCCTTTGCGTGTTCAATTGACGCAACCACAAACACAGCCCATGACCCTCGCTGATTTAAAAACGGGTGAAAAAGCCATCATCGTCAAAGTAAAAGGCCGGGGAGCTTTTCGTAAGCGCATCATCGAAATGGGCTTTGTGGTCGGCAAACAGGTGATTGTGGTGAAGAACGCCCCCCTGAAAGACCCCATCGAATACAACATCCTGGGTTACGAAATTTCATTGCGGCGCAGCGAGGCGTCACTGATCGAG